>CAZVHL010000027.1:9743-15292 GCA_964626925.1 uncultured Nitrospiraceae bacterium | reverse complement strand
CCATCTGTTTCTCTTCAGGTCCCCCCTAAAAAAAAACTGGACAACATCAGTCTGAAAGAAAATACCTCGCAGTTTAAAGACACGACAGCATTTGACCTGAATATTGACACCAATGAGGACCTTTCTTTACAACTCCCTGAAAATGCCAGTGATGCCGGTGATACCTTTTCAGCTAATGCCACAGAATCCCGGCCGGTTCATCATGCTGCAGGAAACACAAAGTTACAGGAAACCGAACATTTGCTGTCTTTAAAAAGGTCTCTGACAGACATGACTCGAAACGATAAATATCTGATTCAGGTCGGCGCCTGGCGAAACCTTGAATTTGCTGAGGAAACACTGGGAAAATTGCGGTCCAGTTATCCTGAAACATACATTGTAAAAGAAGACAACTTTCACAAGATTAGAATCCCCGGCATCATGACTAAAAAGCAGGTCTCTATCATATCAGCAGACCTGCAGGAAAATTTTAATTTAAACTCCATATTGGTCCAAAAGAGAAAGTAGAAAGTAAATGCAACCGAAAACATGGAAACTGTAGACCAGATAAAAGACGAAGATATAGAATTTTCGCTTCTCAATGATTTATCTCTGTCTTTTGTAAAAGGTAATGTCTTCCTGCCAATGCAGATTCATAAGGATGAGCTTATCGGCGCTGTTGCTGACAGCCGCGGGATATTCGCACTAAGAGACCTTGCGAGAAAGCTCAACCTGAATCCACATCCTGTTCAGGCCGAAGAAAAGTTAATCCTTGATGCTATCAACAGGGTATACAGCCAGGCTAGTAAAGTAAATGAAGTGATGGGCGAAATCAGGGGGGAAGATCTCTCGATGATCGCAACAGAATTTGAATCACCAACAGACCTGCTCGAACTCACTGAAGAAGCCCCAATTATACGGTTGCTAAACGCGCTTTTAATGGAAGCTGTCAAGGAAAAAGCCAGTGATATTCATATAGAACCGTATGAAAAAAATATTGATGTAAGATTCAGAGTAGACGGCATTCTGAATAAAATGTTAAATCCTCCTAAAATTATTCACGACGCGCTGATATCGAGAATCAAAATTATCGCCGGACTCGATATTGCGGAAAAGCGGCTTCCTCAGGATGGAAGAATCAACCTTCTCATTGGCGGAAAAAGTATAGATATAAGAGTTTCTATTATTCCGACCGCACTCGGGGAGAGAGCTGTCCTGAGATTACTTGACAGGCAAGCCGGTGTTCTTGGTCTCGAAACGCTCGGGTTTAATGATTCAATTTTATACTCATTCAAAAATCTCCTATTGAGACATAATGGAATAATTCTTGTAACAGGTCCCACCGGCTCCGGTAAAACAACATCACTTTATGCGTCTCTCCTTAAACTTAACACTGAAGAGAGAAATATAATTACCGTGGAGGACCCTGTCGAATATCAACTTAACGGAATAGGCCAGATGCATATTAATCCTAAAATAGGTCTTACTTTTGCATCTGGATTGAGGTCTATATTGAGGCAGGACCCGGATATCATGATGGTAGGAGAGATAAGAGATATGGAAACAGCAGAAATTGCTGTACATGCATCTCTGACAGGTCATCTTGTTTTAAGTACTCTTCATACGAACGATGCCCCCAGTGCTATTGTAAGACTGATTGATATGGGAATAGAGCCTTTTCTTATAGCATCGTCTCTTATCTGTGTGCTTGCTCAAAGACTGGTCAGGGTAATCTGCCCACACTGCAAAGAATCATATACCCCTTCAGAACAGGAATTGTCTTTCCTGAAAATCAAAAACCCTCCTTCTCAACTCTTTCACGGAAAGGGCTGTGATAAGTGCCTGGGAAAGGGATATCTGGGCAGGACAGGAATTTACGAACTGTTAGAACTTAATCCTGAGATCAGAGCGATGATTTCGGACAGAAAAGATGCGAATGTTCTGGGTGAGACAGCCAGAAAGTTCGGTTTTAAGACCTTGCAGGAAAATGCAATCGAAAAAATAACGGGTGGCATTACTACATTGGAAGAAGTTTTGCGATTAACACATAGAGACAGCCAGACTTTTATTTAATACAATAGCAACTTATGCCTTTATTTAAATATATTGGATATGATGAGGGAGGAACAGAAACCAAAGGCATTATTGAAGCAGATAGCCATAGAGACGCTGTTACCAAGGTAAAGTCAAAAGGTGTTTTTCC
This sequence comes from uncultured Nitrospiraceae bacterium, assembly GCA_964626925.1. GTDB lineage: Bacteria > Nitrospirota > Thermodesulfovibrionia > UBA6902 > UBA6902 > CAZVHL01. The sequence continues at coordinate 13,110 of CAZVHL010000027.1, read as the reverse complement.
AAAAGAAATTAAAGAGGCTGTTGCTAAAAAGAAAATACTATTCAATAAACCCTCTCCTTTAATTCTTACCAGCATTACAAGGAGGCTCTCAACATTAATCTCATCAGGCGTACCTCTTGTGGAGGCGATAGGTGCATTATCAGCCGAACAGAAAGGAACATGGAGAAATATCCTTACAGATATAAAAGACAGCCTGACTGCCGGCTCTTCCCTCGCCCGTGCCATGCAGGCCCATCCCGCAATCTTTCCTGATTTTTATACAGGATTAATTGCTGCCGGAGAAAGCAGTGGTAAATTAACTGATGTCCTCCAGAAGCTGGCTAATTTTCTCGAAACCGACATAAACATAAAAAACAAAGTCAGAACAGCGCTGATTTACCCGACTTTTATGGCATGCGTCAGTGTAGTCATTTTAATTTTCCTTTTCACCTTCGTTATTCCAAAAATAACAAAAATATTTGAAGATACCTCAACTTCTCTTCCTTTAATCACGGTTATTCTAATATGGATAAGTGCCGCATTTAAGAATTTCTGGTGGTTATTGCTGGCCGCAGCCGGAGGTTCTGTAATGTTGTTCAAAAAACTCAAAGAAACAAGAAAAGATATAATCGACTTTATTCTTCTTAAAGAACCAACCGGTATTTTAATGGAGCTTTACATGCTCCGTTTCACCCTTACAATGAGTTTTCTCCTTTCAGGAGGACTCCCTATATTGCGTGCAATGCAATTAACTTCAAAGGCAACAGGAAATGTTATATTGGAAAATAAAATAATTAAGGCAAAGGATCTGGTCTCACAGGGTGCCAGGCTTTCATCAAGTCTTGAAGGTTTCCCCCCGTCAATTTTACAGATAATTTCTACCGGAGAGAAGACAGGGAGATTACCGGAAGTGTTAGAGAAGACAGCAGAGTCTTACGAATCCGAATTTGACAGAAAACTTCAGCAGGCAATGAGCCTTTTAGAACCTTCCCTTATATTGATAATGGGATTGATAGTCGGATTTATAGTCGTATCTGTGCTCCTGCCTATATTTGAACTGAATGAGATAATGAGATAGAGGAATGAAACCAAACAGGCTTTCAGGATTTACACTTGTCGAAATCTTGGTAGTACTCGTTATAATCGGCATCCTTGCCGCACTTGTAGCACCCAGGCTTATCACAAGAGTTGATGAGGCAAAAGTTACAGCAGCCAGAATCCAGATAAAGAATTTCGAAACAGCACTGAAAATATTTAAAGCAGACAACGGTTTTTATCCAACTACCGAACAGGGGCTTATGGCATTAGTCGTTCCACCTTTAACCGGACAGATACCTGAGAATTATAGACCCTCAGGATATCTGGCAAAAAAGAGCCTGCCGCCTGATCCCTGGAGAAATTCATATATTTATATTTCGCCGGGCGAACTGGGCGACTATGACATTATTTCATACGGCGCAGATGGCCTGCCGGATGGAGAAAAGTATAATGCGGACATTTCGAACTGGGATGAATAAATCTGCATTTACTTTAATTGAACTGATTATAGTTATTTTCATCATTTCCCTTACATCCGCTTTAATTCTACCAAATCTATGGGGCACCAGCGAAAGAGCGGTGAAGTCTGAGGCAAAACGTATCGGCAATACATTGAGATACGTATACGACGAAGCGATAGGAAAGAAAAGCACATACCTGGTGAAAATCAACCTCGACAAAGATTCATGGGAATTTGAAAGCGAGAACGAATCCAGAAACTTCAAAATGAAAGATAATGTGATGTTCAAAGATATAATAGTTCCGTCACTCGGCGAAATCTCTTTTGGTGAAGTAACTCTTAAATTCGGCCCAATGGGTTCAGAAGAACCTGTACTCATTCACCTGATGAAGGACGAGGCCGAATATACTGTTACTTTTAATCATATAAACGGCAGGGCCAAAGTGCATGAAGGATATAAATTATGAGGTCATGGGTGAGAGGTCAGAGGTCAGGGGGTAGAGGTCAGGAATCAGGAAACAGGAAGAATGGAGCTGGTTTCACTCTACTCGAAATCATGATCGCGATTGCAATTATAGGAGTAACGCTTTCTGTCATTCTTCATACCGTTAATTATCATGCCGACATTTTGTATGACAACACTATCACTACACAAATGTATCAACTTGCAAAAGAAAAAATGTATGAACTCGAAAAATTGCCGGCAAATACAAAAGGCAACTTAAATGTTAATTTTACTTTTCAGAATACAGTCTCTGTCTCTGAAGAATCCAACATTATGGAATTGAGAACCGTTGTCAGGGGATATGACAGAGCAGTCACCCTGACCGAGCTTATGATAAAGAAGATCCAGTAAGTTGAAAAACATGAAACAGACAGGCCAATCTGCCTTTACTTTAATAGAGGTACTTATCAGCCTTACGCTGCTTACCATAGTCCTCGGAGCCATATACAGTTCATTTTTTTCAGTACAGCGCGCATTAGAAAGATTTGACAGTATATCTCTGAAATACCATGAGGCAAGAACATCTCTTGATATAATGAGACGTGAAATCGAAAGCGCATTGATAAAAAACCCTTCAATTGAGGACGAAGAAAAAGCAAAAGCAGGTTTTATAATTAAAGACAGGGATATATTCGGCCAAAATACATCCTCACTGGATCTTACAGTTTTTTCTTTCAGGGGGAACGGTTTAAATAGTATTTCATATTATGTAACAGAAAATAATGGAGAATTAACACTGATGAAAAGGGAAGCTCCCGGCGTTACAGGCCCGAAAGAATTTACTGTTGATATCATCGAAAATATTAAAAGTTTCACTGTTGAGACTCTTTTTAATAATACATGGGTAAAAACATGGGATGCGGCAGAGACCGGCAAACTGCCCGACGTTGTCCGCCTAAGCATAGAATTTGATGATAATGGTAAAACCGTTAAGCTTGCAGAATATGCTAAACCAAGAATCGGTACAAAATTGTGATAACAAAAAAACATGAGGAAAATGGTTCAGTACTGATTATCACTCTTCTGCTGATCAGTATACTCATTGCACTTGTTGTTAATTTTGTATATGCAGTTTTTATTGATACATCTTCCATGTCCAACTGGAGCAATGCCCAGAGGGCCTCTTTCATCGCCCGGTCCGGCCAGAACCTGAGTACTGAATATATTAAAGAGATTGCACAATACTCTTTTACTTACGAGCGTGAAGTCGCAATCCCTGTCGAGCATGATTTCGGTCCCAACATCTTGCTGGAAATATACGTCGAAGATCAGAATTCAAAGTTCAATATCAACAGCATTGTATATCCGAATGGATTGACAAATGAGAAGGCCCTGTCTTCCTTGAAAAAGCTGTTTGAATACCTTAAGATTAATTCAGATTTGCC
>CAZVHL010000027.1:0-9643 GCA_964626925.1 uncultured Nitrospiraceae bacterium | reverse complement strand
CCCTGTCTTCCTTGAAAAAGCTGTTTGAATACCTTAAGATTAATTCAGATTTGCCCTTGATAATTGCCGACTGGATAGACCCTGACAGTGAACCGCGGCTTTCGGATTCAGAAAACAGCGCAAAAAACACCTTTTTGTGGTGTGCAGATGAATTAAAGTTTATAGAAGGAATTGATACTACTATCTTTAAGGCTATCAGTCCTTATATTACTGTATACGGGAGCAATGAGATAAATATTAATACTGCTGAATTACCTGTTCTGGTGAGTCTCAGCAATGACATGACCGAGGACCTTGCAAATCGTATTATATATTACAGGGAAGGCGCTCCCTTTGAAAATAAGAATCATATAGTCAGAGTGTCAGGCCTTGAAGCTATCGGTATACAGATACTTGACAGGATTACTGTAAAGACTTCCAGTTTCGGAATTACCGCCCGGGCAACAGTTAATGAAATTACAAGGATTATAGAGAGTGTCGTAGATTCATCTATGCAGGTGCAGTTCTGGAGAGAAGGCTGAATGAAAATAGGATTTATTGACTGGACAGAAGAAGAGCTTAATTTATATGTTTTTGAGAAAGACGGGGAGATACTTGAGCATATCGACAGCCATTCCGTCCCGATAGAGAACGATCTAAACCACCTATTGATAACATCTCTGCTCAAAGACAACATCGAAAATATATATCTGAGCATCCCCCTGAACCTTTTAACCTTAAGAGAAAAAAGTTTCCCTTTTTCTGACAGGGACAAAATCAGGGACACAATCGCTTTTGAGCTTGAGGGAATGCTGCTCGGCAATATATCTGATTATTCAGTTGAACATGTAATTATCGAATCCGGTGATTCCGGCAGCAAGGTAATGGCTGTATGTCTGGAAAAAGCGAGGCTTTCGGAAATTATAGACGTTTTTTCATCTGCCGGCATAGACCCAAAAGTCGTTACTTCGATTGACCTCTGGTTGTATGGGGGGAAAGCTGAATATATCCTTGAAAAACCAATTTCTGATAAAACTCTACGGATAGAAGCGGCAAAGCAGGAATTGACAAGCCCTTCAGTTAACCTGCGGCAGGATGAACTGGCCTATACAGGTGATATAGAGAAATTCAGGAAAAACCTGAAATCATCGGCAATACTTATCCTGATATTCCTGATAATATTAGGTGCTAATTCGATATTTGGACTTGCCTCCGCAAAAAATAAAAATGTTTCACTTACAAAACAGATTAATACAATATACCGGAACGTATTTCCCAAAGACAAAAAAATAGTTGACCTGGCACGACAGTTCAGGGGGCACCTGAACAGACTAAAAAGCAAAAAGGCATCTCTCGGCGGAATCCCGGTACTTGATATTCTGAGTGCGGTAGCTGAAAACAGCGGCAAAAACATTACACTTAATGAGTTTAACGCAGACGGGAAAAACATCATCCTTAAAGGCACTGCCAAATCATTTGAAGATGTTGAATCAGCAAAGAACATGCTGTCATCAGCATTTGATAATGTACGGGTCACAAAGTCAAGCGCTGATACAGACAAACAAATCGGGTTCACTATAGTTATGAAGGAAAGGGTTTTATGAGAATCGCAATAAACAGAATATTGCAATTTGACAGGGCCCTGTTGTCAATTATATTTCTATGCATATTAGCTCTCATTACTATTATTACGTCATACGTTTTCACAAGAAACTTCCAGGGCAATAATACTGCGTTAACAAAACAGATAACCGAAATAAGTTCCATGACCGAAGGTGTTATTAAGATGAAGAGTCTGGTTGACTCCAGGGAAAACAAAATAAGATCAAGCAAGGCCAAGGGCATTGTTTCAACTATGGAACAGATCATGGGAACACTCAGTCTTAAAGCAAAGGTCATAAAACCCCTGAGCAAAAAGAAATTAACTCCATTCATGGAAGAAAATGCTGAGATAGAGATCCAGGATATCGACCTTAACCATATTGTTAATCTGCTTTATAAAATTGATACTTCACCATCACCTATGAAGATCAATAGTACTTCAATAAATGCTACATTTGAAGACCCCGACAAGTTTATCCTGAAGTTCACCGTCTCGCTTTTAACTAAGTGATATTACAGTTTGCCTAATAACAGACAATGAAATTTCGTTACATCATATATACTGCCATCAGCATACCTTCTTTTCTGATATTGATATGGTTTTTTGCGATTCCTGAAAATTTAATTAAAGAGAAAGTTGAAGGCATAATAGCAAAATCCGGAAATCGGAACATAAGTCTTGAAATAAAGCAGTTAAGTAAGGGGATTTTCTTTAGTCTGAATGCAGAGAGTCTTTTATTAAAATTTGACGGTAAGGATGCTTTGGAAATAACAGATTTTCATGCCAGATTTGCCCCTGAATATCTGACAGACGGAAATGTAGCGTTTAAATTAAAGGGTAAGATAGGAAAGGGGGATTTAGAAGGCATTATAATGTTGCCTGCGGAAGGCAAGATAACAATTGACAATGCGGCGCTCGATGCAATTCCATACATAACCCGTTACATATCTGATATTGATGGGCATTTTTCATCTGACATATATATAAAAGATACTATAGTTAGGACAGAGTTCGAAATTCCGGATCTCAATATTAAGGATTCCGCATTAACGATAATCCCTTTAATCAATACCTTTCGTAAAATGCAGGGAGCAATAACATTAAGAGGAAATAACATCAATATTGATTCATTAAGTCTGGAGGGCGAAAAAGGATATGCTCGATTGAAAGGTCATATTACCAACGGGTTAATGGATCTCCTGCTCGAACTTATGCCTGCCACCGACCAGCTCAATACTATGGAATCAATGCTTATAGGCAAATACATTGTCTCACCAGGATATTATGTAGTTCCTATTAAGAGAGCTATGCCTAATCGATGAGGGCACTCTCAACCGTTCAATCCACACTTTAGTAAACAGGGGATTTATAGCAGTTATGATTATAATAAGACTCCTATGAATATGTCTGATAAATTATATATGCAGAAAGCTTTAGAGCTGGCAGCCAAAGGAAGCGGCAAGACCAGTCCTAACCCTATGGTTGGCGCTGTTCTGGTCAAGGGAGACAAAATAATTTCATCTGACTACCACCGAAAAGCCGGATCAGCTCACGCGGAAGTTCTTGTACTGAAAAAAGCGGGCAGGAAATCCAGGGGAGCAACTCTTTATGTAAATCTTGAACCATGCTGCCATACCGAAAAAAAGACTCCGCCGTGTACTACCAAAATAATACAGTCAGGGATAAAGAGATTGGTCGTGGCAATAACCGATCCAAATCCCAGAGTTTCCGGGAAAGGGTTAAAAGAAATCAGGAAAGCCGGAATTAAGACAAAAGTGGGCGTCATGAAAAAAGAGGCAGAAAAACTCAACGAGGTATTTACCAAATTTATCAGGGAGAAAAGTCCATTTGTAATCCTGAAGATCGCTCAAAGTCTTGACGGAAAAATAGCGACCGCTGCCGGCGAATCAAAATGGATAACCGGCGCAAAGGCAAGAGAGCATGTCCACAGATTGCGGAATGAAGTGGATGCATTGCTTGTAGGAATAGGAACAGTAAAGACAGACAACCCATCTCTTGATTGCAGAAAAAAGAACGGAAAAAATCCGTACCGTGTAATCGTTGACAGCTCACTCGAAATATCTTTAAACGCAAAAGTATTAAAGCACAGTGATCGAAAAACTATAATCGCCACTACAAAGAAAGCTCCCAAAGACAAAATTGCTATTCTTGAGAAACGAGGCATCAAGGTGCTCATTATTAAGGATAAGGCATCAAAGGTAGATTTAAGAATCCTGATGAAAGAACTTGGCACGCTTAATGTGTTAAGTGTCATAATTGAAGGTGGTTCGTCAATAGCCGCCTCTGCACTTTCAGGCAGGATAGTAGATAAAGTCCTGTTCTTTGTAGCCCCCAAAATAATCGGGGGAAAGGACGCAATCCCCTCGGTGGGGGGCAAGTCTCCCGAGAATTTAAATAAAGCGATAAAGCTGATAAATTTCGAATCTATAAAAGTAGGTAAAGATATTTTGATAGAAGGCTATCTGCAGAAATAATAGTTACTTTCGAATCCTTTCCCTTCTCATCTGCTCTCTAAATAATTGTTTTTCCTGAGGGGCAAGCTGCTTCCACTCTCTGTAAAGCTTTCTTAAGTGTCTGCGTCTTTCGGGCGGCAGTTTCTTCCATCGTGCATAATTGTGTTTTATCCGCTGTCTTTCTTCCGGCGAAAGGTCTCTGAATTTCTTGAATCGCTCAATAATCATTTGCCTCTTCTCAGGTGGAAGGTTCTTGAATCGCCTGTAATTCATTCTCAAAAACTCCTTTTCATCCCGCGATAGCTTTTTCCACTCCCTGAATCGCTCTTTTATTATTTCTCTCTCCTGCGGAGACATGCGCTTCCAGTGTTCCAGTTTTCCCTGGTAATCATCATTGCCGGATGCACATGCCGATGAAATAGTGAGAAGACTTAATCCTGCCAATATCAGAAAAACTAAAATTAATCTTTTCATTTCCCTTCCTCATTCCTCCTGGCAGACCCGCCAGATGTATTATTCGTTTTTTGCATTTTCTCAATCTCATCTATGTTCATATATAAGTCAATAGATGACAGAAAATCATATTCCTCCAATATATCAAGCATCTCTACAATTTCCTGCTCTTCGTCAGTCAAAGTTTGTTTGCCATTGTTACCACCCTTTGATTCACCTCGCACCAGGGAGGAATAGAGGACGCTCGTCATTAAAATAACGCTAAGAATTATTGACTTTCCTTTTCTCTTCATTTTCCTCCCTACACAGCTTCAAATTCTTCCAGATACTGTAACATCTCATAATCCTCAAACATCTCAATATTCATCATGAGTTCATAGTTTTCGATGATAAATATCTCTTGCCGTCTGTTTTCATACAATCTCACTCCGCCAAACACAATAACGAGCATTAACAATGCAGCGGTAATCGACTGTATAAATCGGGGCCTTAACAGAACAGTCTTATTTTGAGATTTTCTTTCCCGAATCTTTTTGTGTACAACCGCACGATAATTAGTCCAGAAAGATTCCTCGATCTCAGGATCTTTTATTTCAATAGTGTCCAAGGTTGCTTTAAGCTTATTCAACGAATCCGTACATTGACTGCATTTTTTTAGATGGCTTTCCAACCTTTCTGTCATTGATGGATCAAGTTCTTCATAATAATAAAGCATCAAATCTTTGTCAGTATAGTTACATTTCATTTATATTCCCCCACTTCTTTCTGAAGTCTCCTGACAGCTCTGAACAAGTGACTTTTCACCGTTCCCTCCGAACAGCCCAGAACTTCAGAAATCTCATTTATTTTTAATCCTCTTACGTGTTTCATAGCGAAAACCTCTCTCTGCCTGGCCGGGAGCCGCTTTAACGCAGAAAAAATCGCTGCCCCTGTTTGCCTCGACAAAAGCTCTTTTTCCGGCGTTGCATCAGTCCTGGCTTCTGGAGCCTGCTCCTCGCCCTCCCTCTCAAATAAATTGAACGAGATGATTGATAGAAGTTTCTTTTTTCTGTGGTATTTTCTGCAGAGATTTAAAACAATTTTGTAAAACCATGTTTTGAAACTACTTTCCTCTCTGAACTTTCTTATATTCGAATGTACTATTACAAACGCCTCCTGCGAGAGGTCCTCCGCATCTTCTCTGTTTCCTGTCATAGTGTATGCCATTGAAAATCCCATTCTTTTGTACCGTTCAATGAGTTCATTCAATGATAAATCATCTCCTGATTTACATCTTTTTATCAGCTCTTCATCACTAATACTTTCACGCATAATATCTTTGCCTTATTAGAGTCCCTCTTTAAGAAAAAGGTTTACATATTGTAATAGAATTCAAGGAATTTCCGGGAGAGCGTATATTTCAATCCGTCTTCATTCCCGCACAGGTTGAATTTAATATTATTTTTTCATGCCTGTAAACCTTTTTGGATTTTTTGGATCTAACAGATCAGAAGAAGTAAAAAATACAAATTCAAGGAGGCAAGCAATGAAAAAAACATTGCAGTTTACGGCAGTTTTAGCAATCCTGCTGCTCGCGGGGACAGCATTTGCAGGAGTCAAAGACCCAGGGGTCAATAAAAGACAGCACAAGCAGAAACACAGGATAGTGCAGGGAGTCAAAAGCGGTGAGCTCACGAAACAGGAGACTGCACATCTCGTAAGAGAACAAAAGAAAATAAACAAAAAAGAGAGACATTTCAAGTCAGACGGGCAGCTGACGAAAAAGGAAAGGGCCATCCTCCACAGGGACCTCAATCAGGCTAATAAGCACATTTACAGGCAGAAGCATGACGGACAGAGCAGAAAATAATTTCAGATATGGCTCAAAAAGAGAAACGCTGCGGTAGACTTTTCTGAAAATTCAGGGGACCTGTATGACAATAAATAGCGGTGAGGCCTGACTTCCCCCCTTTAGCAAAGTCGACTCGACCCTTTGTGTCATTCCGGACAACGATCCGGAATCCAGGCTTTTCCCGTACGTCTTGCCCTGCCCGCTTTTCAATCCAACAGTGCAACGCCTGTTCAAACAGAAAAACCAGGGCATTTAAAGCCTGATTCTGGGTGCTTGCCGCGACCTTCTTATTCACTGCTAAATGCTCCAGGTACCGCTTCACATCAGCCGGTGTAACTTCAGGAACCGGCTTATTATTTAGATACTTAAAAAAGCGATTCACCCACTGTTCATAAGACTGTTCAGTTCTTATAGAGTAATGCCTCACGCGGATTTCTGTACGCAGTTTTTCCAGCAGGTCTTGGTGGGACAATTGAGGCAGACTTGCAGCAGCTGTAGTGTCTGAGCCGTGAGGTGGTGTCCAGTTGTCAGAATGCATATGAGATTGCGAGCGGATGTTACTATCAGATTGGGCAGCAGTTGTACGGTTTGCAGCCCTTGCCCACGGAACATTCAAAAAGTCTCTGAAAAATAACCGCAAGGAATCCCGGGCCTGGTCTACCTGCCACTGCTGAATATTGTCATTACACGACAGATGGCTGAGAAAGGCCTTTACATCTTCAGCGGCTATTCGGGAAAACAGTTTACCATTTATGGAGTTTTCAAATTGCCGGATCCAGGTCAGATACCATTTAATACTTTTTTGCGGTATACGGCCGGTTTGCAGAAATAAAGAATATGCCTGTACGTTTTTTTTAGAAAACAGTCCATGACTGTCTCTCTGAGTGGAGTTCATATTGTCCCCCTTCTTTATGACGTCCGTTCAGCCCCTGCCTTCAATTGCACTATCACAGGATAGCATTATTTTCTTGATATAACCACACTCCAAATGTACTATATGACTATCCATATGGCTCTATAAAGCACAAAACTCATTTTTTGTCTGGAGATTGAGTCGAAGGACTTATTCTCTATTTAGAATAATTACAATTACTATATAGAATCCGTAAATATTGAACTATACAGATCGTTGTATATTCGTTATTTACATATTCTGTCGACTTAACTGTTAGCCGAAAGAAATTAAGGATAAAAATACGATGAGTTCAGATATTACACGATTATTATTTGAGATAGTTATTACATCTGGTCTAGCAGTTGCGATATTCAAGTTATGGGGTGAGCGATGGCTGCATAATAGATTTGATAAGAACCTAGAAGACCATAAAGCAAAAATTAATTCGATGTTCAGTAGGATATCAAAAATACATGAAAAAGAATTCGAAGTACTACCAACATCATGGGTAAAACTACAGGATGCACTAGGAGTAGTATCAGCAATAACAAATCCTTGGAAAGAATGTCCTGACTTAAACAGAATGAATGAAGAACAATTAAATGGATTCTTAAAGAAATCACGACTTCGAGACGATCAGAAGAATGCCATTATAAAAGAAGATGACAAAACAAAATATTATAGGGATGCGATATTTTGGCATGATGTAGATGCTGCACGCAAAGCAGTTTCTGACTTTCACAATTATTTACACTACAACAAGATATTCCTTACATCAGATATTTTTGAGCTTTACAGAAAGATTGATGATCTTTTGTACGAGGCAATAGTCGAACAAGAAGTCGGAACTGAAGCTAAGGATTCTAAGATGAAATTGAAATACTATAGAAATACAAAAAAAGAAATAGAACCGCTTGTTAAAGAAATTGAATCTTTAGTTCAAGAACGACTTCATTATGAAAAGGCGTAGACATCAACGGCGGCTAACAAACGGATGCATTCGAATGCAGACCAGCGGTGACTTTTTTTGCAGGAAACAGTTTATGGTTTGCAAATTGTCCTTTAGGCTTTTTAACGTACTTTATGGTCTGCATCGATGATCCTGATCTACTTCCCGTGTGTCAAGTAAATAATTTAAATCGAGAAAATTGTTTCTCTGATCTTTGATGAAAAGTTGTTATATTTCAAGCCATGCTCTCCCAATTTTGAGACGTACGTGTCCTGTTGGTTCTGAATAAAGGCTTTATGCCGGAACGGAGGCCCCGTTTTTTTATGTCTTCCGATCTAAGCTTACTTTCGTTACAATATTAACGAATATTCTGATTCGATCCGTGAAGACCGGGACGGCCCGGTAATCCGTTAGACGAAGCGTACTTGCCTGCCGACAGGCAGGTCTGAGTAGTACCTTCTACAGTCATCAACTCCAGGCCGCTCCGGGAGGCCCCAGGGATCAGATGGGGCCTCTTCTTCACGCCTTTTCTTCCTGAACGTCTCAAAGTAATATTTCTAAACTGTCAAAGATCAATGCTGGATTCCCGTGTCTACGGGAATGACGTTATTTATGCAAAAACAAATATCTAATAACTAAGCTGCTTTCTTTAAGGGCTTCTTTTTATTTCTCTTCCTGCTTTTCTTCTTATCTTTTTTCTCCGGATTGTATTTAAGTTCCAGCTTCTCCATTTCCTGCACTTTGTCTTCTCTGAGCTCATAGGTGCGTTTCTCTTTTATCAGGACCATCAAGATTCTTATAAGTATTGATGATGCTGCAAAGATGTTCTTCCGGTAGCTCTTCTTTTTCATTTGTCGCTTCAGGAACTTTATTCTCACCTCCGGCATAAACCTGGCAGTCTGGGTGGTCATTATATAGATGAGCTTCAATAGCCGTTTATTGCCGAGTTTGTTTATTCTCCTCATGCCTGAATACTTGCCGGAATCACAGAGCCGTACGTTTGATCCTGCCATCTTCTCTATCTGCTTATAATGCTCAAAAAGATTCAGGTTCCGGCATTCACCAATAAGCCTTGTTGCCGATATGTCAGATATCCCTGGGACTGATACCAATATTTCAAAAAACTCTGTCTCTTTTGCCAGCTCTATCATCTTACTGCCTATGCTTTTCATATTTTCATTTATTAGCCTTAACTGCGATATCCATGCATCCAGTGTTATTTTTACACCGTCCTCTTCTCCGGTCTTTCCTGCTCCAATGCTGTTGTGTGCATGTTCCTTAATCTTTTTTAATGTATTGGCGTTATGCTTGCCATTTGAGATCCTTCGTATATTCCATTCTTCAGCATCTACATCAAGCTTCTGGAAATGCTCCGGCAGAAAGTATTTCCCCAATAAATAAAGAGATGTCTTTATCTCTACATGTACGCACTTCAGATATTCAGGAAAGATCTCCTCCA
>CAZVHL010000026.1:0-15584 GCA_964626925.1 uncultured Nitrospiraceae bacterium | reverse complement strand
TAACAGTCTTCACATTTCCTCTTGGATTGAAATCTCCTGTTACGTCGAGGTGTCTTGGCCTTAGTAGTTTTTCCAGGTCATCAAAGATATTATTTGTCACGGACTCATGAGAGACATTCCTGTTTCTGAAATTATTGAGATAGAGCTTCAATGATTTCAGTTCCACTATATATTTAGCAGGGATATAACTGATCTTTATCGTTGCAAAGTCTGGATAACCTGAGCGGGGACATAAACATGTGAATTCCTGAAAGCTTATGTCTACAGTATAATCCCTGTCAGAGTAAGGATTATCCCATTTTTCGAGCTTTGCCTCATCGATCTTCTTTACTCCGTATTTTTTGTTTTTCATGCTCCGGTATCCGGCTTTGTTTTTTCTATAAATAATGTTTGAGTTGGATAAGCAAATTCAATTTCCCGCTTATCAAACTCTGCCTTTATAGCAAAATTAATAGTCTGCTGGATATCCATATATTTGCCAAAATCTCCACTCAAAACATAGTAAACAATTTCAAAATCAAGACTGAAATCGCCATATGTACGAAAATGGGCGCGATCACAAACAGCGTCCTCAATATTTTCTATAACATTTTTAATAATACCGGGTATTTCTTTTAATTGATCGAGGGTGGTCTGATAAGTAACACCCAGTTTAAAAACTACCCTGCGTTTCTGCATTCTCTTGTAATTTCGGATACGAGAGTTTGTAAGATCTGTATTCGAAAATACCAGTTGTTCGCCACCCAGACTGCGAACTCTTGTAGTTTTAATCCCGACATATTCGATCGTACCCATGAGATCGTCAACGATAATAAAATCTCCGATTTCGAACGGACGGTCAAAAAATATAACAAAATAACTGAAAAGGTCTCCAAGAATTGCCTGTGCACCAAGTGCAACCGCTATTCCGCCTATGCCCAGGCCGGCCACTACAGTGGAAATTTCAAAACCCAGGTTATCTAAAAGAAATGTGATACCGACACCCCAGACAACAACTTTCAGAATCGTGACAAGGCCTTTCAGACTTTGCCGTCTTGAGTTGTCAATATCTTTTTTTATCCAGTATCTTTCAAGCGAGTAATTTATTAGTGAAATTACAAAGCGCAAGCCGAAATAGGCCAGGATAATCGCCACCGAAATATTTACAGTCTTTTGTACAGTTCCGGATATAGTCAGGCTGTTTAAAGAAAAATAAAGAGCAATAAAATAAAGCAGTGGTATCAATTTTTGTTCAAAGATAGAAATTATAAAATCGTCTATAGTAGTTGAAGTCCTGTCAGCCCATGCTTTAAGACGAAGCATAATGATTTTTTTAATTGTTTTAATAATTAAAACACTGACAATGAAAGATGTCAGGAAAATGAGATAATCCAAAACACTGTTATGTAAAAATGACATTGACAATATGTCTGAAACCATTTTAATCCTCCACTATTAAGCGACTTATATTTATGAACATACTATCTGAGAGTCCTTGTTGTTGTCAATTTATCTGCCTGATATGAATATTTACAACTTGCATACCTGTTCCGAATTAATAAATCAGACCTCATTTGTGAATTGCAAAATAAATATTGCGTTGGCAGGGGACGGGATTTTATGAGAAAATATACTTGTTTGTGACACAGAACTCTTATATAATCAATGACATAATATGCGTTCGTATAATTCTCAAGTAATCTGCTTGCAGTAGAACCATTCTGAAAATACGTATTGAATTGAAATATGAAACTGGGAGCAAACTTTATAGGCAGTAATAAATGTGAATTTGTGGTGTGGGCGCCATTTGCAAAAAAAATATCATTAAAACTCAGCTCTAACTCTTGGCAATTAATCCCTATGGATAAAGATGCAGATGGATATTGGAGTGTGACCGTAGATGATGCTGCACCAGGTACGTTATATTTTTATAAGATCAACGATGACAGAGACATGCCGGATCCAGCATCATTTTCTCAGCCTGATGGGGTACACACTGCATCGCAGCTAATAAATCATCATGCATTTGCCTGGCATGATCAGAATTGGCAAGGTATTCCTTTGTCCGAAATGATCATATACGAAATCCATACGGGAACCTTTACTTCAGAAGGTACATTTGATGCTGCTGTTACTCAAATTGATGTTTTGAGGGATATTGGTGTGAATGCTGTTGAGATAATGCCTGTAGCTCAGTTTCCGGGAGAAAGAAACTGGGGTTATGACGGCGTCTACCCATTTGCTGTACAGAACTCATATGGAGGACCGGAGGGTCTTAAGAAGTTTGTAAATGAATGCCATAAAATGGGTGTTGCTGTCATACTTGATGTCGTATACAATCATCTTGGTCCTGAAGGAAATTATTTGTGGGATTATGGCCCGTATTTTACTGACCGGCATAAGACTCCCTGGGGTTGTGCGATAAATTTTGACGGCCCTTACAGTAACGGAGTAAGAAAATATTTTATCGAAAATGCCATCTACTGGTTCAGTGATTTTCACATAGATGCGCTGCGTCTTGATGCAATTCACGGTATCAATGATATGAGTGCAAAGCCTTTTTTGCTTGAACTTTCTGAGAGGGCAGAGCAGTTTTCACAGCAAAATGGAAGAAAACATTACTTAATGGCCGAATCTGATCTGAACGATTCACGGGTTGCTAAATCTGTTGACAGCGGCGGGTTGGGCATTGATAGTCTCTGGTGTGATGATTTCCATCACTCTATCCACAGCTTGCTGACTGGCGAATCCAGCGTCTATTACGCAGACTTCGGTCATACGGAACATATGATCAAATCACTCAGGGAAGGGTTTGTATATTCAGGTCAGTATTCTTTATTCAGGAAAAGAAACCATGGGAATTCGTCTGCAGAACTTCCTGCAGAAAGGCTAATAGTTTTTTCTCAAAATCATGATCAGGCAGGCAATAGAGCAAAAGGCAGCAGGATGGCAGAGCTTGTCTCTTTTGAATCATTGAAGCTGGCTGCGGGTATTGTAATTCTTTCACCGTATATTCCACTTCTTTTTATGGGTGAGGAGTATGGTGAAACAACACCATTTCTGTATTTTGTCAGTCACTCCAACCCGGATCTGATTGAAGCTGTAAGACAGGGCCGTAAAAATGATCTCGAGAGTTTTAATCTGCAAGATGAATTATCTGATCCTCAAAGTGAGGACACATTTATGAAGTCAAAAATTCAATGGAGCAGGAGAGAAGAGGGGGACAACAAAGTCCTGCTCGGTTATTATAAAGAGCTGATACGGTTGAGAAAGACTGTAACTCCGCTTTTAAATCTGGACAAAAATAATCTTTCAGTTAGCAATGATATGGGGGAGAAAATAATTATTATGCGTAGATGGAAAGATAATGATTCTGCCTTGATAATCATTAATTTCAATAAAGAAGCTATTGAGATTAATAAATTGTCACTGGAAATGAATTTTAAAAAGATTCTGGATTCATCTGATGAAAAATGGAATGGGCCGGGATCAGTTCTGCCAAAGACATTAAAGCATGATGAAATAATTAGAATGCGGGGAGAAAGTCTTGCTCTGTATTTAAATGAACCTTGTTGTGATGAAGTTAGTTAGTCAATTATAGGGGAAACAGTATATTAAGTAGCTTTGTAAAATGAGAATTCCTGTATCTACATACCGAATTCAGTTTAATCCAGGCTTTAATTTTCAAAATGCACGGGAAATTATTTCATACCTTTTAGAACTTGGGATATCGGACTTTTACGCATCTCCTATTTTTAAAGCTACAAAAGGTAGCCGCCATGGCTATGATGTAGTAGATATGAACCAGCTGAACCTTGATTTGGGATCAAAGAAGGAATTCGAGAATCTTTTAAAGGATATTAAAAGTGCAGGTTTGGGATGGGTTCAGGACATCGTTCCAAACCATATGGCATTTGATGGCGAAAATCAGATGCTGATGGACGTGCTTGAGAATGGCAATCATTCGGAATATTATAATTATTTTGACATTGAGTGGAATCATGTTAGTGATAGTTTATCTGAAAGGCTGCTCGCACCATTTCTTGGAAGACATTACAGTGAATCGCTTGCTTCGAGAGAGATAGCGTTAAGATTTGATAGTAATGGTTTTCATATAAACTATTATGCCTTGAACCTGCCCCTGAAAATTGATTCTTATGTCAGTGTGTTATCTCACAGGCTGGATGAGTTAAAAAGAGTACTGGGAGGTGACCATCCTGAACTTACAAAATTTCTGGGAACTCTTTCTTCATTAAAAAACCTTCCGCAATTACAGGAAGAGAGGGTTGGTCGTTACAGCCAGATACAGTTTATTAAAAGAATGCTTTGGGAGCTGTATGAAAACAACAGTAAATTAAGAGAGTTTATAGATGATAATATTGCCCGTTTTAACGGAGAAATAAAAGCAGAGGAGGATATGGCTCTTCTTGACAGCCTTCTTTCTGAGCAACTGTTTAGGTTGGCATTCTGGAAAGTCGCAACAGAGGAGCTCAATTATAGAAGATTTTTTAACATCAACAGCTTGATTTCAGTGAGAGTTGAAGATGAGAGAGTATTCAACAGCACGCATTCGTTTATCCTCGCTCTGATAAATGAAAATAAAATATCTGGACTACGGATAGACCACATTGATGGTCTGTATGATCCAACCGAATATCTGAAAACAATCAGAGAAAAGGCCGGAGATATCTATATCGCAGTAGAAAAAATACTCGAATTTGACGAGGAATTGTCATCATTGTGGGCAGTACAGGGCACAACCGGATATGACTTTATAAATTATCTTAATGGAATTTTCGTTGATGAAGAAAACGGCAGTATATTTAATAAATTATATTACAATTTTACCGGATTTAAAATGTCTTATGAGGTGTTCCTGTATGAAAAGAGAAAATTAACTATTGAAAAGGATATGACCGGTGATGTCGACAATCTTGCCAATCTTTTAAAGAAGATTTCGGGTAAAAACAGGTATGGAAATGATATGACGCTTTATGGTTTAAAAGAAGCTATTGTTGAAATTCTCGCGCATTTTCCTGTTTATAGAACATATGTCAGGGCTGATTACTACAGTGAAGCGGACCGCAGATATATGACTGAGGCCATTAAGAAAGCACGAGAATTAAATCCTGCCCTGCTGTATGAATTTAGCTTTATAGAGTTGTTTCTCCTGCTTCAAGTTGAAGATATTTCAGAGGAAGACAAAGATGAATGGGTTCATTTTGTGATGAAATTTCAGCAGGTTACAGGACCTCTTATGGCAAAGGGTTTTGAAGACACTATTCTGTATGTTTATAACAGGCTGCTTTCACTCAATGAAGTCGGCGGCAATCCTGACAGGTTTGGTATTTCTTTAACAGAGTTTCATGAGTTCAATCTGAAGCGATCACGCAGACAACCCCATTCGATGAGTGCTACATCGACGCATGATACAAAAAGAGGAGAAGATGTAAGGGCAAGGTTGAATGTACTTTCTGAAATTCCCGACTTATGGGAGATAAATCTCAAGAAGTGGAGCAAGCAAAACAGGAGAAAAAAGAAATCTATGAAGGGTGTGACTATACCCGAAAAAAATGACGAGTGTTTTTTATATCAGACTTTAATTGGCGCTTTACCATTTAATAGTGAGGAATTTGACAGTTTTCGTGTTCGACTGAAGGAATATATCATAAAAGCTGTAAGAGAGGCCAAGGTGCACACTGCATGGTTAAAGCCTGATACGGATTACGAAGAAAATTATCTTGCGTTTATTGATAAGATATTAACGCCTTCTGATAAAAATAATTTTTTGGATGAATTCCTTCGATTCCAGAAAATGGTATCTTTCTATGGCATATTCAACTCTTTATCACAAACTCTGATCAAAATCACTTCTCCCGGATTTCCTGATTTCTATCAGGGTTCAGAGTTCTGGGACTTGAATTTGGTAGACCCTGATAATAGACGCCATGTTGATTTTAAATTGAGAATGTGGCTTCTTAAGGAACTGAAGGCCAAAGAAACAAAAGATATACAAAAGCTGATTCAAGAACTTTTCTTAACAAAAGCAGACGGAAGAATAAAGCTGTTTCTTACTTATAAAGCAGTTGCTGCCCGGCTGAAACATAGGAATCTTTTCGACAAGGGGAATTACATCCCAATAAAAACTGCAGGGAAGTTTAAAAATCACCTTGTTGTATATGCAAGGGAGCAGAAGCCTGTTTGGGCTGTTATCATTGCTCCGCGATTTTTTACAGGAATTATAGAAGAGGAGATTCTTCCTGTTGGCAGGGATATCTGGCATGATACCAGCATAATTCTTCCTGAGGATGCTCCTGCTTTGTGGACTGAAATGATTACGGGCTCTGAAGTTGATTCAGGACGAACTTTTTATGTTGGCGATGTTTTAGATCAATATCCGGGGGCATTTCTCATGAATAAAATAGACGAACAGTCTATGCCTTGAGAATTATATTAATTTTCGGTTAATATATCATCCATAAATGCGAAATACACTTATTGTATTTACACTTTTATTTGTTTTGGTTGTAACCCCTTCATTTTCTGAAGAGTTATCTGTGCCTTCACTTTCTCCGTTTTATAATGTGTTTCAAGGCAACAATAGTCTTGTTGTAGGGGCACCCGTGCTATATGCTCAGCACACTGATTCTCCGGATGTATCGGTAGAAGAGGAAGAAGATCTTGATTATATGGAAGAAGAAGAGGATGAAATATCAGATCCGCTTGAACCTATGAACCGGGTGTTCTTTGCTTTTAACGATCAACTTTATTTTTTGCTCTTAAAACCTGTGGCACGAGGCTATTCGTTTATCTTTCCAGAGGGAGTCAGGATATCTATCCGTAATTTTTTCGATAATATCGCAACGCCTATCCGACTGGTCAATAACTTGTTGCAATTCAAATTTAAACCAGCCGGCAATGAGCTGTTGCGTTTTGGTGTTAATACTTCAGTAGGAGTCTTAGGGTTATTTGATGTTGCTAAAGATCAAATGGGGATTAAGTTGCAGGATGAAGATTTTGGACAGACTCTCGGGAAGTGGGGAGTAGGTCCAGGTTTTTATATTACTTGGCCTTTTCTCGGTCCATCAAGCCTTCGTGATTCTGTTGGATATGCGGGAGATTATTTTCTTGATCCGGTTAATTATATAGATCCCGAGATTGATCGGTATGCTATCAAGATAGGTGATAAGGTTAATAGAACTTCTCTTGTTATCGGGGATTATGAAGAAATAAAGAAAGATGCAATTGATCCTTATGCCGCCATACGAGATATATACCATCAATACAGAAAAAGTAAGATTGACAGATAAATTTCTTTAAGACGTTTTCGTTATTTTCCTTTATTTATGATTACAATGCTGTATTAATAATTATGGAGGACTGAAAAGTCTGTGTCGCACCACAACCTGAAAATATTCCGGCGATTTGTTATGAACCGATCTAAAGATGAAAGTGGAATATCGGGCACTGGAATAGTGGCTGAAGGACTGCAGTTTTCATCAAAAAAATGCGTTATTTCCTGGTTGTCGGACACTCCTTCCATAGAAATTTATGATAGTATCGAAGAAGTAAGGCGTATACATGGCCATCAGGGAGAAACACAGATTAAGTGGATAGATGATTCTGATTAAATTATTTTAGGTCCCTCAAATGCTGAGACCTGTCTCGTTTCAGCGCAGTTTGCTTTAAAGCAACTTTCCCCGAGTAAAAATTAAAAACATATCAATACTGGAACTGCCTGAAATATTAAAATTGTGATGCCTGTCACATAACTCCTTTCTGACTTTGATTAATATTTAAATAGAAAGGAATCTATTAAAGAATCCCTGCGCAATGGCCGATATATTAAATGAACATGGAAAGAGGAATAAAATATGATTCTGTTATCTGATGTATCTAAATCATACAACAAAGAAGTGATTCTGAAGAATTTCTCTATGACCATAGGTAAGGGGGAGTTTACTTATGTTACAGGTCCGAGCGGTTCAGGAAAGAGCACTCTGCTTAAACTTATCTATTGTTCAGAACGTCCTGATAGTGGCCAAATTGTTGTAGGTGAATGGACCGTAACCAAACTGAAACAGAAAGCTATTCCATATCTCAGGAGAGAAGTAGGCATAGTATTTCAGGACTTTAAGTTATTAGTTAACCAGACAGTTTTTGAAAATGTGGCACTGGCATTGAGAATTAATGGCAGACCTTCCAGAGAAGTAAAAGAATTTGTGAATGCGGTATTAAGGGAAGTTAAACTTTCCCATAAGGCAAATATGTTTCCTTTGCAATTGTCAGGTGGCGAGCAGCAGAGAGTTGTAATCGCAAGGGCGATGGTATCCAGGCCGGCAGTATTGCTTGCTGATGAACCTACAGGCAACCTCGATCCGGATAACACCGACATTGTCATGAAACTTTTCAGAGAAATGAATTCAAGGGGTACTACGGTTCTCATCGCAACACATGATAAGAATCTTTATCAGGGTACAGGACAAAGGGTATTTCATATAGTAGACCGTCACATTGATCAGGAGTTTATAGGTTGAGAATTTTTGGATATTGCTTTCAGGCTGCATTTAAGAGCATATGGCGAGAGAAATGGATTAATCTGCTTACTATATTATCCATTAGTATAGGACTGCTATTGCTATGCTCATTTGTGATATTTACATCTAACATGGATTCTGTTCTTCAGCGATGGTCCAAAAATTTCGGCATGGTTGTTTATCTTACAGATGATGTCGGCCAGGCAGGAGAAGACGCATTAAAGAGAATATTCCAGCAGGATGATGATATATCAAAGGTTCAATACATATCGAATGTACAGGCCCTTGAAGAAATCAGAAATGCATTGGGAAGCAATGCATTGATTCTAGATGATTTTCAGGAAAATCCCCTCCCATCTTCTTTTGAACTTAAACTTAAAAGCGAACTGTTAGAACCGGCTATAGTTAAGGAAAAAGCGGCACAGATTAGCAAGATGCCGGGTGTTGAAGAAGTTCAGTATGGGGAAAAATGGCTTTCATCGTTGTACATAATTTCAAAGACGTTGAAAATTGGAGCTATCAGTTTTGGTTTTGCTATGTTAATTGCCATTACATTTATAACTTACTGTACCATTAAAATATTTTTCCATCGTAAAAATGACGAAATTGAAACGATTAAACTACTGGGTGCAACAAGAGCATTTACAAGGCTTCCTTTTTTAATTGAAGGCATTTTTATCGGAACTATGGGTGGTGTTATAAGCTCCATAATTATATTCGGGACATACTCATTCGCAACTATAAAAATCATTGAATTCCTGCCATCAATAGGGCTTATGTTGTCATCAATACCATTGCTTGCATATTTACTCATTCCAATTGCAGGGGCCACTATGAGTCTCCTGGGAAGTTTTATTGCAGTCGGCAAAATCAGGTATTAAATGTTTTCATGTCAATTGCATCAAGGTAAAAAGTATATTTTATTGAAAAAGTATTTTCCTTATTTGCATTTATGTCTAAGGGGAAGTTTGTTGATTTTGTTTGCTGTATTTATTTTAGTTCCTTCTGAAACATCGGCTGACAATCCCATAAATAAGCTTTCAGAAATTCAGGAAAAATTAAAGGCTAAATTAAGTGAGGTAAAGGCAACCAAAAAGAAAGAAAAGTCAATTGTTACGAAAATTGAAGATATAGATGCGAACATAAGCAAAAAAGAGAATGATCTCAGGCAATATGATAAAAAAATATACAAGAAGCAGTCTGAGATACAGAGCATATCAAAAGAAATTGAATTCTTGACAAGCAGACTGAATAATAGAAAGAAGTACTTAAAAAGCAGAATCAGAGCACTGCATAAGCAACAGTACGGCGGTGGCGTGTTAGTTCTTCTTTCAGCGGAGGACCACCAGGACTTGATCAGGAAAAGCAAGTATGTCAGTCTTCTTGCTTATCACGATAGTAAAGTAGTAAATAAATACAGTGATGACATAAAAAAAATAAACTCTAAAAAAAAGAACCTTAAAAGTCTGTATGATAATCTCAGGGTAAGCAAAAAAAATACACTGAAAAAGAAAAATGAGCTGCAGGCGGACCGATCAAAGAAAGATAATCTGCTTGCTGTAGTGAGAAGCGAGAGGAGTGCTCATGAGGAAAGAATCAGGGAACTCAAAAAATCCTCAAAGAAACTTCAGTCCCTGGTTAAGGACCTTAATGGCAATAAAATCCCCAAATCGATCGTCGGCGACGGATTTAAAGCATTAGAGGGAAATTTAACATGGCCCGTTAATGGGGATCTATTAATTCCTGATGGCAAAAGTTATAAGTTTCCCCTGGTTAAAGATGGCATCGAAATTACAACTGAACCGGATGAGATTGTTAAGGCTGTTGCCGGCGGCAGAGTGGTTTATGCAAATTTCTTCAAGGGATATGGCAATCTTATAATAATTGACCATGGGAGCGGTTATCACAGTTTATATGGGAATCTGACCGGATTTAAGATCGCATCAGGTGAATTGCTGATTGAAGGGATGGAAGTGGGTAAGGCAAACAAGTCTGCTAACTTTGATGGTCATGCGTTGTATTTTGAAATCAGGCATAGGGGAAGACCTGTTGATCCGGTAAACTGGTTAAAGGATCAAAGGAAGCGGAACAGGGGCTTATCCAGATCGATCCGATAAAATTATTTGGTAGATGTCTCTGTAAGTTGAATAAACCATCCTGTTGATTTGCAAACATTCAGTAAACCTTCTTCCATGAATACTTGAGTTTTAAATTCACAGTCGCAGCATGACGATTTATGACTTGAACCTGAACACAGTAGGTCTTGATTACAGTTGTTTGCTATAAGCCAGCATAGTCTTCCCCCATTGTCACCCCCGTTCATACCGCTGGCAGATGTTTCTGCTGCAACAGGACAAACGTCTGAATCATTG
Organism: uncultured Nitrospiraceae bacterium; assembly: GCA_964626925.1. GTDB lineage: Bacteria > Nitrospirota > Thermodesulfovibrionia > UBA6902 > UBA6902 > CAZVHL01. Next base: position 4,696 of record CAZVHL010000026.1, on the reverse strand, counting down.
GCTTTGTGCCCTCCAATTTCATAACCGCATTTCATATATTCCCAACAGTTTAATTTATTCAATGATATCTCACCTTCCCTTCAATCAAAAGAATGTAACGCCATAATTTCACGAATTTTTTAAAAAATCATTAAATACCATAAGTTATAAAATAATTCTGTCATTTTATTTCCACTAAGTAAAGGTAAAATTCACATAATGAAATGGAATACAAATATCTTTAATCCCCTGATTTATATCGAAATCAGCAAATGAAGTATCATAATTGTCTTTAATTGCAAATTGTTACAGAAATTCTATAGACTCTTGTCGATTGAACTGCTATAATTACATATCTGTAATTGATCCTGAGAAATTTCTATATATATCGTTATTGAGCTGAAAAACTGGAGTAACCAATTAATAAATAAAGATATATCATTATTTGCACCTTACTGATTATGTGAATCAAAATTTAATTTCGGGGTAATCGGTATTTCGTAACATAGGAGAAATTAACAGGAATATTTTTTTGATATTGCAGCGGCGGCGGTTAATCTTCCCCAGGCAGTTAGGCGATAAGCTTAACTATAGAGGCGGTGAATTTAACCCCGCCTTTTTTTTGAGCTAATTTGAAAATAATTGATATAACGTATTTCTATCCCTGAAAAAGTTTTGAAAATGGATAATTAGATTATGCTCATCATAAAAAAACTTTACGATTGGGTGCTTCATTGGGCAGAAACACCATATGGTGTTCCGGTACTTTTTTTACTTGCCTTTGCCGAGTCTTCTTTTTTTCCTTTGCCCCCTGACATTCTTCTTATTGCTTTATGTCTTTCGATTAACAGGAAGGCTTTTTATTATGCGCTAATCTGTACTGTTGGTTCGGTCCTGGGTGGTATTGTAGGTTACTATATCGGGATGTATGGTTATGAGACTATTGGTAAACCAATCGTGGATTTTTATCATGGTCAGGATATCATGCATTCTATAAAACTCAAATATGACCAGTATGGTTTCCTTGGTATTCTTATCGCCGCGATAACACCTATTCCTTATAAAGTATTTACAATTGCTTCCGGAGTCTTTAATTTTGATTTTTTGCTGTTTGTTTTAGCTTCAATTATCGGCAGGAGTTTACGTTTTTTTGTAGTTGCCGGTCTTATCTGGAAATTTGGTCATCCTATAAGAGAGTTTATCGATAAATATTTTAATCTGCTGGCCTGCATTTTTATTGTCCTTCTCGTTGGGGGTTTTCTTCTTATTAAATATGTAGTTAATTAGGAGACTGGTTGCTCTCTGTGTTGACACGCCTAAAAAAATCATATGATTGCCTGCCTTAGTTTTTTTGATCTGATTCATCACATTTATATGGTAATTACATAAGACACAAAAAAAGCGGTTCTTAAAATTAAGAACCGCTTTATACTTGATTTTGCAGTTTATCTATTTACTTTTTTCTCTTATTTCTTAGCTGTGCCAATGCAGCTGCAAACCTCGCAATCGGGACTCTGAATGGTGAACAGCTTACATAATCAAGCCCGATATTGTGGCAGAACTCAACAGACTTCGGCTCTCCGCCGTGCTCACCGCAGATTCCAAGCTTAAGATTCTTTTTGACCTTCCTGCCTTTTTCTACTGCTATCTTCATGAATACGCCGACACCGGTTTGATCGACAGAGACAAAAGGATCATCTTCCAGTATGCCTTCTTCTACATAAAATGGCAGGAACCTTCCTGCATCGTCCCTGGAAAGACCGAAGACAGTCTGGGTAAGGTCGTTTGTACCGAATGAGAAAAAATCGGCAGCTTCGGCAATCTCATCAGCAGTCACACATGCACGGGGAAGCTCGATCATTGTTCCAATTGTATAGGAAACTTTGACCTTTGCTTTCTTTTGCACTTCTTTCGCAACATTAATAACAACATCTTTCATGGCTTCAAGCTCTTTTACATGACTGACGAGGGGGATCATGATTTCAGGAATTACTTTCACTTTTTTCTTTTTTAGCTCACAGGCTGCTTCTATTATTGCCTGTGCCTGCATGGCATATATCTCGGGATATGATACTCCGAGACGGCAGCCGCGATGGCCGAGCATGGGGTTAAATTCATGAAGCGATTCGTTCTTTGCCTTGAGCTGAGCGAATGGTACTCTCATGCTCTTTGCGAGTGCCTGGAGATCTTTGTCTGTATGAGGGAGGAACTCATGGAGAGGCGGATCAAGCAGTCTGATCGTGACCGGCAGCCCCTTCATTTCTTTAAATACTCCGAGGAAGTCTTTTTTCTGGAACGGGAGCAGTTTTGCAAGCGCTTTCAGTCTTCCTTCCAGAGTTTCAGAGAGGATCATCTGACGAACGGCCTTGATCCTGTCCGGTCCGAAGAACATGTGCTCTGTCCTGCAGAGGCCGATTCCTTCTGCGCCGAACTTCAGTGCAGTCCTGCAGTCTTCAGCTGATTCGGCATTTGTCCTTACCTTAATAAACCTGACCTGGTCTGCCCATGTCATGAGCTCTTTGTACCACTTGTTGTGCTCAGGATTCGCAGGGTTGAGTTTGAGCTGGCCTTCATAAAATGTACCTTTTGTACCGTTTAGTGTTATCCAGTCGCCTTCCTTCAGGGTCGTGCCCTTTACAGTCATTGACTTCTTTTTCAGGTTGATTTGAATGTCCGAACATCCGACAATGCAGCATTTACCCCATCCGCGTGCAACGAGCGCTGCGTGGCTGGTCATGCCGCCTTTTGCGGTAAGGATTGCCTCTGCAGCATGCATGCCGTGTACGTCTTCAGGAGAGGTCTCGGCCCTGACAAGAATGACCTTCTCTCCTTTCTTTGCCCATGCTTCTGCGTTATCAGCGGTAAACACGATCCTTCCCTTGGCGCCGCCCGGTCCTGCGGGAAGTCCTTTTGCAAGGATGCCGGCTTTTTTCTCAGCTATTGCATCAACACTCGGATGAAGGAGTTCGTCGATCTGATCAGGTCTTACGCGGAGAAGGGCTGTCTCTTTGGTTATAAGCTTTTGCTTTGCCATTTCAACTGCCATTCGGATAGCGGCTTGCCCATTACGTTTTCCGATACGGGTCTGGAGCATCCAGAGCTTGCCGTTCTCAATCGTGAACTCGATGTCCTGCATGTCGGTGTAATGGTTTTCGAGTCTCTTTTCATAACTATAAAGTTCCTTGTACAGTTTCGGCATCTTTTCTTCGAGTGAAGGGAGGTGCCTGGTGTCCGCGGTTTTGCCTGCCTTGTTGACCGGGTTCGGAGTCCTGAGTCCCGCGACAACGTCTTCCCCCTGTGCGTTGGGCAGCCATTCTCCGAAGAACATGTTCTCTCCTGTAGCAGGGTTACGGGTAAAGGCAACGCCTGTTGCCGAGGTGTCGCCGGTATTTCCGAAGACCATGGTCTGGACATTAACTGCCGTGCCCCACCAGTCCGGGAGGTTTTCGATCTTTCTGTATGCAATGGCACGTTTGCCCATCCAGGATGAGAAGACCGCGCCGATACTGCCCCAGAGCTGCTCATAGTGTGTGTCGGGGAACGGTTTTTTCAGAGTCTGTTTAATGATCTTCTTGAACTGATCACAGAGTTTCTTCAGGTCTTCTACAGTCAAGTCAGTGTCGCTTTTGTAACCTTTTTTCTTTTTTACCGCGTCAAGTGCATGCTCGAGTTTATATCGGATTCCATCCTGGTCGGTCTTCGGCTCAATGCCCGTGCCCTTTTCCATAACAACATCAGAATACATCATCATCAGGCGGCGGTATGCGTCATATACAAAACGGGGATTATTGGTCTTTTTAATAAGTCCGGGAATCGTTTTTGTAGTGAGACCAGCGTTAAGAATAGTCTCCATCATTCCGGGCATTGAACTTCTGGCTCCTGAACGGATAGACATCAGGAGGGGATCATTTGGATCACCGAATTTCTTGCCCATGATCTTCTCCACTTTTGCCATCGCAGTGTCCGCCTGCTTTTTCAGTTCTTTTGGATACCTGCGATTATTTTTGTAATATTCGGTGCAAACTTCGGTGGTAATAGTAAAACCGGGAGGAACAGGGAGTTTCAGTTTCGGGTGTCCGGCCATTTCAGCCAGATTTGCACCTTTGCCTCCAAGAAGATTTTTCATTGCCGATTTACCGTCGGCTTTACCGTTTCCAAAGAAATAAACATACTTTTTGGCCATTTTTTCCTCCAGTATTAATATTAGATTTAAAATAAAAAGAATTGATCAATACACAAGTAAAGTTCGCTATTTTACAAAAAACATTATTTAAATTCAAATGCAAAGATGACAATAGATATTATTAAGATGAAACAGGTCAAAGTCCCATTTTAAAAACAATGCAATATATTTATCTTTATCTGCAACAAAGAAATAATGTAACCAATAGACAAACTGTGTGAAATCACTCAATATGGGTTCCAAATTCCTTGTTGTAATATATATAACTACTTGAAACTTAATATTATTTAGTTGGCATATTGTTTGCTCTATTACATTGAATGATACATATTCGAAGAAAATTAACGGAATGATTAGTAATGACTTAAGAACAGGGAATCATTATGAATAAGCTTAATAGCATTATATTATTAAATAAATTGCATTTCTTATGCTTTTCGAATATATATATATATTCAGTAAATTTTAAGTCTGATTTCTTGGACAAAAGGAGGCACAAATGCGTCTTATAGGTACTTTTATTTTTTTAGTATT
>CAZVHL010000025.1:13793-15610 GCA_964626925.1 uncultured Nitrospiraceae bacterium | reverse complement strand
TATCAGAATTCACAATTTCCACAACTTTATCATTTTCATGTTGAGTCACTGCAGGTTCCTGCATAATTGAATTTGCAGCGAAATGTTCTTCTACTCTCTCTGTCTTTTCAGCATCCAGATTCTGTATATAAATATAACTCAAAGCAATGATCGCAATGAATGCGAGGGCGCCAACTGTTGCCGTGATAAATCCACGTTTTTCCCTGACTATCATGTCACTGTGATTCAGACTTTTAATGGCGTGCTGAATGTGCCGGGGAAGGATTTCGTTGTTCTCTTCAAGATATGCGGCCATTAATGTCCTGGATATAAGCATGTTAATGAGCCTCGGTACTCCCCCCGTGTATTTATGAGTAAGCGTGCCCACCTGCTTATGAATCTGCAGGTTCTTCTTTCCTGCCTTTATTGAGCGGTAATTAATATATTCGATAGTTTCCACGGGTGTAAAATGCTTCAGGTGCACACGTGTTGTTATTCTTTGATTGAGCTGCCTCAGGCGATCTGACTTCAGTTTGTCCTCAAGTTCAGGCTGTCCGATAAGAATTATCTGCAAGAGTTTGTCCTTGTCGGACTCAAGGTTTGAAAGCAGTCTCAGCTCCTCCAGGGTATCGGAAGGCAGATTCTGAGCTTCATCAACAATTATGATGACCCTTTTATCCTCTTCCGACTTCCGGGTCACAAAATCTCTCAATACCCTGATAATCTCATTCTTGCTCCTGTTTTCAGGATCGATCTTGAGATCCTCAGTAACCGCAATCAGAAATTCCTCCGGAGATAGCCTCGGAGTAAGAATCATCGCTATCTCAGCCTGTTCTTTCCATTTTTCAAGAAACACCTTGAGTAATGTTGTCTTGCCGGTTCCGGGATCACCGATAACAAGAAGAAAGCCCTCTTTCTGGTCAATAGCGTAGTCCATCAGGAGGAGGCCTTCATTATGACTGGCAGAAGGATAATAATATGCAGGATCAGGGGTTAATTTAAAAGGGTCCTCTTTAAGACCAAAGAAATCCAGAAAATCCATTGTTACCTACCCCCTACTCCCGCAACGAGGTCATATATTGGTGATAACAGTCCTAATATTATAATCACAAAGATGGAGCCAATTACAAGAATTATTATCGGCTCTATTAATTTCCCCAATTTATCCGAGATATCATCCAGTTTTTTAAGGAAATATTCTGACAGGTAGTTGAGCTGCTCATTAAGATTTCCGGTTGATTCTCCTATCGATATCATTCGAACCACAAGGTTGGGAAACAGCGTTTTATGCTTCTTTATTGCCTCGCTTATCCTGCTTCCAAGCAGTATGCTCTCCCTTATTTCAATGAGGGCCTTTTTAAACACAGCATGATTAATGACCTTTATCATAATGTCAAATGCCCTGTCGATCGTTATGCCCGCAGCAACCAGTATCCGTAACTGTTCAGCAAACAATGCGAGGAGCATGTTATGCAATATGAGTTTGACGATAGGTATCCTCAACTTGGCGGCATCCAGGTAATATCTCGTCCGCTCGATCTGGGAAAGCATTTTTATGACCGTATATATCAGAACCGGGACGACGAAAAACAGATACCAGTTGGCTTGGCTATAGTCACTTGCCACCATAAGAAATTTCGTCAGCGTAGGCAACTCAATGTCCATCGAAAGAAAGAGCTCGCTCATTTGAGGCAGCACATAAACAAGCCAGAAAAGCAGGGCTCCGAATGTACCTAACAGAGCAAAAACAGGATACATAAGCGCCCTGATTATTGCGCTCCTGAGATCTTCCATTCGTTGCAGGTGTATCGCAACATCCGACAGACTTTCGTCCAGCC
>CAZVHL010000025.1:9378-13693 GCA_964626925.1 uncultured Nitrospiraceae bacterium | reverse complement strand
AGATCTTCCATTCGTTGCAGGTGTATCGCAACATCCGACAGACTTTCGTCCAGCCTTCCGGTCTCCTCACCAACAGCGATAAGATTCACAAACATCTCAGGAAAGACATCCTTATGTTGAGACAGGGCAATAGAAAATCCTGTCCCAAGCTCTATTGATCGTTTGATGTCTGTCAGTTTTAACTTGAACCGTTTATTGTCCATTGTTTCAATGATGTCTGATAATGAAGTAGTGAGCGGCAGTCCGGCCCTCAACATGACCGCGAGATTACTGGCAAATTCGATAACATCCTTGTTTTTTATGCCCCATGATCTAAGCTTCTGGAGATAAAGATCGAGAGCCCTGCTGGAAGGTCGTACGTTTAAGATATGAAGGCCTGATGAGGTAATACTGCTGTAGGCTACCTCAATATTACTTTCCTCAACAAATCCCTTGACAACCAGACCGGTGTTGTCAATCGCCTTGTACGCAAAAAAAGGCATTAACCAATAACCCTTATCATTTCTTCGATACTCGTAATATTATCTTTGACTTTTCTTATGGCAGATGTTTTTAATGATACCATCCCGTTTTTAAGGGCAGCAGCCCCTAGTTTAGAGAGAGGGGCTCCCTGAACAATAAGCTCCTTGATTTCGTCGTTGACAACCATGATTTCCCCGACAACCGTCCTTCCTGCATAACCGGTGTCATGACATGCACTACAGCCTTTGGCTCTGAAGGCTTTTTCTATTTTAAGCTCATCTCCATAAGCTTCACTGTCTCCAAGTATCCGGAATGATTCAAGATCTTCTTCAGTCACTAAATATGCCTCCTTGCATTCTTTACATAGTTTCCTGATCAGCCTTTGGGCAATAACAGCAAGAAGTGAAGATGAGAGCAGAAACTTATCGATTTTAAAATCCAGTAGTCGAGGCACAGATGTTACAGCATCATTAGTATGCAGGGTGGAAAGGACAAGATGCCCTGTAATAGATGCTCTGACAGCGATTCTGGCTGTTTCCTCATCCCTTATTTCACCAAGCAGCATTACATCCGGATCCTGTCTCATGAATGTCCTTCCTGCGCGGGCAAAATCATAACCTGTCTTTAAATTAACAGATGTCTGTTTGACAAAGTTAAGTTTATACTCGACCGGGTCCTCAACTGTCAGGACATTTCGCTCGATCAGGTTTACCTCTCTCAGTGCCGCATAAAGGGTTGTCGTTTTACCACTGCCTGTTGGGCCGGTAATCAGTACAATTCCATGCGGCTTCTGAAAAAGTACACGCACCCGTTTTGTATTCTCAGGGTCAAAACCGAGAGTCTCAATGTTAAGCAGCTGGCCTGTACCGGCAAGAACTCTGATGACTACGTTTTCACCATAAATCGTGGGAGTTGTTGAAACACGCATTTCATATTTTGTATTGAGAAATGACATCGAAAAAGACCCGTCCTGAGGTAGTCGCTGTTCCGAAATATCAAGCATCGCCTGCACTTTAATTCTTGATACTATCCCGTTAAGGGCACTTTTCTGAATGCAGAACCCATATTGCAGGACACCGTCAACTCTGTAAAATATATTAACCGTATCAGACGCTGGACTGATATGAACGTCAGTAGCCTTCCTTCTGATGCCTTCCATGATAAGATTTTCGGACAGGTTTGCTATAGTTGTCGCAGGCAGTGAAGCAGATGATTTTATCTCATTAACAGCTTCGTTAATCCGCTCCTGAATTGGATTTTCAAGGAAGAAATAGACCCGTTCCAGTGTTTCATGAAAACCGACATAATCTATCAAAAAGGCCTTCGGCTGCTTTCCAGTCATCTTTGTTGCAGTATCGATAGCGTGTATATTAGAGGTATTGGTAATTCCTATTTCAATACTTCCGTTATCGACCCGCAACGGGATAAACCCGGCCTTTTCAGCAACGTCTTTTGGAACAAGACGAATAGCTTCCTCGGATACCTTGAATTCCGACAGATCAACAAATGGCATCCCGGCCTGCTCTGCCAGGGTCTTCGCAATTTCTATGGAAGAAACAAAACCGAGCTTTACAAGTACTTGACCTACAAAGTCACCGGTTATATTTTGGTTTGCAAGGGCCAGCTGGAGCCTGTCTTCAGTTAATAGACCTTTTCCTATGAGAGCTTCACCTATTTTCATTTAATGAAACGGAAAGATCTTCCAGATCTCTGCATTAACTTACAAGTCTTGGAATTAACATAATTACAAGCTCTTTATTGGTTTGAGTTTTCTCTACCCTTCTAAAAGCTGCTCCAATAAACGGGATATCTCCAAGTATGGGAACCTTGTCTTCACTCAGGTTCTCCTCCTTGTCTATAAGACCGCCTATTATTACAAGCTGACCATTAAGAACCTTGACCGTGGTGCTCATTTCCTTCAGGTCTACAGTGGGGAGTTTTATCTCAACCGAATTTCCTCCAGACCCGATCAACTTTGCATCAAGGCTCACAAGATCGGAAATTATGGGTGTTATGGTCATAGTTATTTCTCCGGCACTGTTAATATATGGAACCAGCCCAAACATAATACCCGATAATATGCTATTAGTATCGACTGTGAAAGTGGTTACAGGAGTTGAGCCTGATGTTTCTGTAGTAGACTCAACTCTTGAAACAAATGTTGTGTTTCTTCCTACACTCAGCACCGCTGTTTGGCCATTCATGATATTTATTCTCGGATTTGAAAGTGTCCTGACAGTACCCTGCTCTTCCAGAGCTTTTAAAACGAGACTCAAATTATCATTTTCAGTAATGTTGAATGCAAAGCTGGGATCAGAACTGCCGACTACTTCAGCAAATAAATTTGTCCCCAGTGTAGTAGTGCCGACTCCAAGCCATTCCCCTACTTCAGTCCAGTTAATTCCATATTTCAGGCCTTCTGATAATTGGACCTCCACAATCCGGGCTTCAATAATGACCTGCCTGTTCAGCACATTCTTTACATCAAGTATGTATGCCTGTACTTTTTCGATACCTTTTTTTGACGCAGTAACCATCACTGTACCGGTCATTCTGTTTATAGTAAAATTAGCCTGCGGTTCTGATCCGACTGCAGCATCTCCTATCTGAAGAATCGATCTTAATGAACTTTCAATAGCTTCCCAGAACTCAAAGGCAGGCTTATCAGATTCCGAACTCAGGGACACATCCCCGCTCAATGTACTGTCAGCGCCTTCAGAAGATATTCCGCTGAGTATATCGCCTCCGACATTTGTTTTATATTCCTGTATTACATTAGGCTGGCCAAGCTCAAATATTCTCGTTTCCATCGCCTTAATAATCAGAATGTTGTCTTTAATTGTGTAAAAATAGTCGGCTGAATTAAAAATTATATTTAACGCATCTTCAATAAGAACATCTTTCAAAGTCATTGTTATCGGAAGATCAGGATTAACACCGTTTTCCATGACAAGATTCAGATTTGCTGTTTCAGCGATTGTATACAGGACATCTCCCAGAGGAGTGCTCCTTGCAGATACTGAAACAGATTTTGTTGCAAGAGGCAAACTTTTCTCTTTAACAGGCACAAATTCAGGAACCGCAGGTTGAGGAGTCTCGGCCTTTACACTGCCATCCATCCTTCCTGCAGCAATGGCTTCAGAAATAAGATCGGAATTATCATCAATTTTGAATTCATTATCCTTTTTAACCTGTTGAGTACCAGCACATGCTATAAAGGAGAAAAAAACGAATGCAATCAATATTTTTTTCATTGCGCCTCTTTCAGGTATATCCATTGTGAAGATTTGTTTTTTAACAAAATCTTTTCTTCCTCTATCCTGGCAATTTTCATACCGTTAATGCTGTCACCTTCTTTAACCAATTTACCGTTTATAATTGCCATTTTCTTTTTGCCGCTAATTACAATTAACGACAGACCCGTATCATTATAGCCATTTTCTTTTACTAAATCATCCTCATCTTCAGTAGCATCATCTGCAGCAGCACTTTTAAAATCAAAATACCCATCCAACTCCCTGATCTTATGAGTTATCTGCTTTATTCTGACCTTGAGATCCGACGGAGTAAATGCCAGCAACTCTATCTCAAACCCGGAAAGAGCCCCTTTCAAAGGGATCTGGTATGCTGCCACAACAAATATGATAATTAAAACAAGTGGTAACGCGAGAAATATTTCTGTTTTCCTATCCATATGATCCTTCCATATTCGCAGAACCTGATGAAGGCATAACAATAAATCCCTGAATATTCAGCACGACTTTCCCTGATTCCTGAGCGATTCTGATCTCTCTTATACTGAAGTCAGGTATTCTGAAAGATTCTAAATACTTCAGATGCTGCAATATCATTT
>CAZVHL010000025.1:0-9278 GCA_964626925.1 uncultured Nitrospiraceae bacterium | reverse complement strand
CTGAAGTCAGGTATTCTGAAAGATTCTAAATACTTCAGATGCTGCAATATCATTTTGTAACTATTCACATGCGTAACAATCGATACAGGAAGTTCCCTTTTGCCGTTTGCTGTTTCAAAACCGGAAACAGTTATAACTGAATTCCGGAGATTTGATTTTATTTTATCAAGGGTATTAAAAACATATGTGTCCGGATCAACATTCGTTACATCAATCTGAAATTTCTGCTTCAGGTAAGTTTTTGCTGTAATTATTTCATCTATCTGCGTCCTCACATTACTTTTACCTGCACGTACGCTGTTCAAATCAGAAAGCGCCTGCGTCAAATGGGCATTATAGCGGTGTAAGGTTATTAGCGAAAACAGTGCGACACATAAAATTAAGCCGTTAATAATATAAAACGGAAATCTTCTTTTCAGATAATTGTAATATGTCATCCTGCTTTTCTGAGAATCATGTCAACCCGGAAGGATTTATTTGCCAGGTTGATCGCTTTATTATTTACTTGCACACCGTTAATGCTTTTTAGCTGTCTTATAAATTCACTGAATGAATCATTTAATGAAGAATATGAATCAGCGGAACTCACTCCATGTATAGAAAAAGAAAAGGCATTCCCATCATCTTTGCTTGCCTCAATCAAACTGAACTTCAAGTTATTAATATCAATGTCAGCAAGGTCGATAAAAAACCCATGCAAATCAGGAGACGGTTTATTTAAAAAATTCATTACAGGCATTAAATTTCGCAGATCATCCTCTTTTTCCATATATTCAGAATACGTCTGATCAAAACCAGAGCGACCGGACATGCCCGCTTTCAGCTGATCCCTATTGTCAAGCACATCTATCACCTCATAAAACAAAAAGGCCATACACAGAATCGAGACCGCAATAAATACCTTTGAGGCATAGGCCATATAATTTTTTGTCATATTAATTTTCTTGAATTCATTGCTCAGGATATTGGATGATTTTGGTGCAAAAAAAGAAGCGATGGAAAGAAAAAACTCATTAAATGTCTTCCCCTTGCAATGAATCCTGTCACTTTTGTATAGCGAAGCCAGCGGCGAAGTAGGCATTGTACTGACATTGACCGATTCCGACAAATTACCCAAAAGCATAACAGAAGTTGGATTTATATGAATATTCTGGAAGCAGTAACTTATTGTCATATTTATATTCTGCACATCAAAGTCAGTTAGAGAAGCATCAAGCGATTCATAGTTTCTGAAAAAATAAACAGCACCTTTTCTTGTAAAAAACACTATCTTTTCCTTACCAGTGCTGATAACTCCCATGTTTGCTTCTTCCGGGGACCGGGATTCAATTAAGGATGCAGCAGAGAATACAGACGGATAAACTGCCCTGACCACTTTATTAAAATCATAAAACTTTCCGACAACATCCTGAATGACTTCATTGCTTACCGCAAAATAAAAAATATCCTGCACTTTCCTGCCTTCAACAACAGTTTCGCTGATCGGCTCATACACAAAAGACACTTCCATAAGTTTCGTAATTTTTCTCAATTCCGATTCTATAATTTTGAGTTGAAGGCGGGGTTTCAGAATTGGAACGGATAATACGCCGTGATATGCTTCTTTGAAATCGTAGGTTACAATAACTTCCGAAGCAGCTTCTCTTTTTAAGTAATCATCAAATTCATAGTATTCAACTATTTCGGTTGAATCTACAGAGAAAACATCACCATTAAAAGTGCCCCGGGCAACTTTTATATTACTATCTTCGAAACTGACCGCAATGGTCTTTCCCAAACAAATTCTCCCTCTTATCCAATTTATGCAACATTTTAACACAATTATTAATCAACTGCTACAATATTAATACGCTAAATAATATAGAATACCAGTATCAAAATAATGGTCATTTGAGCAAAATAAATAAGCATATGTTTTATACTTTTGAATGAGGTCAGGAAAATGAGAATAGGTTTTGTCGGTCTTGGGAAAATGGGTATGAATATGGTTCAGCGTCTGCTGGAAAACGGGCATGAAATAGTTGCATATGCCCGGACTCCAGAAACTGTAAAAAAAGCGGAAGATAAGGGTGCTGTCAAAGCAGAGTCCCTTGAGGACATGCACAGTAAGTTACAGAGTCCCCGCATTATATGGCTCATGGTTCCTGCAGGAAAGGCAACAGAAGAGACTATCGACAAACTTTCCCGGTTTCTTGAAGAAGGGGACATCCTGATTGATGGAGGAAATTCCAATTTCAGGGACTCGATACGTCATGCCCGCAAACTTGAAGAGAAAAAGATAGCGTTCCTGGATGTAGGAACAAGCGGAGGAATCTGGGGATTACAAATAGGCTATTGCATGATGATTGGAGGAGAGAAATCTGTTTTTGATACTGTCGAGCCTGTTCTAAAGAGTCTGGCGCCCGAAAACGGTTATGCACATGTCGGACCTTACGGTGCGGGACATTTCGTAAAAATGGTTCATAATGGAATAGAATATGCTTTGTTACAGGGATATGCCGAAGGTTTCGAAATCATGCAGGCCAGCAAAAAATTTGACCTTGACCTTAAGAAAATTGCTAATCTATGGAATCAGGGCAGCGTAGTTCGCTCATGGCTTCTGGAACTTGCTGAAAGCGCCTTTGAAAAAGATCCTAATCTTGATTCGATTCGTGGCTATGTGGAAGATTCGGGAGAAGGGCGATGGACAGTTGCGGAAGCGATTAAAGAAGAGGTGCCTGCTCCAATAATAACCTTGTCGTTATTGGAACGCTTTCGATCGAGACAGGCAGAGTCTTTCAGTGACAAGGTAATAGCCGCCCTTAGAAATGAATTTGGCGGGCATGCAGTAAAAAAATCACAGGAATAATCGATAGTAAAGGAGTTCGTATGCCATCCGGCAAATCAGATTTTTCTGATTACACATCTTCACAGCTTTGTGAAATCCCCCGTAAAAAAATAGATATTGAACCTTTTACAATGGTGATTTTCGGAGGCACTGGTGACCTGAGTAAAAGAAAGCTCTTGCCAACACTCTACCACCTCTGCGAAGACCAGAATCTTCCGGACGATTTTTCGATTATCGGTTTAGCCTTGGGCAGGAAATCTGATGAAGATTACCGCGAGTTTGTGAGACGATCGATCAAAGAATTTGGTGGTAAACCCGTAGAAGGGGAATGCTGGGAAAAGTTCATAAAGCATATCCATTATATATCCGGGCAATTTGATGACAGTAAAAGTTACGAAAGCCTGGCCAGGCATCTTGAAGAAAATATACAAGTCACAGGAAAAGAAGCAAGAAAAATTATCTATTATCTTGCTGTGCCGCCCCAGTTTCTTCCTGAGATATTCAAACAGCTGTCAGCCTGTAAATTATGTACGGATGTGGATGACACTCGAGTAATCATAGAAAAGCCCTTTGGCACAGATAAGAATTCTGCGATTGAGCTGAACAGGCTTGTTGCAAGTTCCTTTGATGAAAATCAGATTTATCGTATCGACCATTACCTTGGAAAGGAAACCGTCCAGAACATTCTATTCTTTCGCTTTGCCAACAGTATTTTTGAACCTCTCTGGAACCGGCGTTATATTGATCACGTTCAGATAACAGTAGCCGAATCATTAGGCATCGAAAATCGTGCAGTGTTTTATGATAAGGCAGGTGTCATCAGAGACATAGTGCAAAACCATATGATGCAGCTTCTTGCTCTGGTTGCGATGGAACCCCCGATCGGATTTGAGGCTGATCTTATTCGTAATGAAAAAATAAAAGTATACCGTACAGTGCGGGTGATGGATGAAGATTATATAGACAAATTTACTGTACGCGGGCAATACGGCAATGGAGAGATTGACAGTCTTAAGGTTCCATCCTACCGGGAAGAAAAAGATATAGCTCCTGACTCTATTACTCCGACCTTTTTTGCAGGTAAGTTTTATATCGATAACTGGCGATGGGCAGGTGTGCCATTTTACCTGCGGACAGGGAAAAGATTGCATAAGCGCATTACAGAAATCAGCATACACTTTAAGCAGCCTCCTTTGAGACTGTTCAGTTCTACATGTGATATCAGTGAACCAAACGTATTGGTTCTGGGTGTTCAGCCTCACGAGTCTATTGTTTTACATATGGGAGTCAAGCACCCGGGTGTCGGTAACCAGCTTTATCCTGTAAACATGGAGTTTGATTATGAGAGAGATCTACAGGGCGATGTCCATTTTCCTTTGCCATATGAACGCCTGCTGCTTGACTGCATGAAAGGTGATCAAACCCTCTTTGCCCGTCAGGACGGGGTTGAAGCGATGTGGTCTGTAGTTGATCCCATTATAAAAAGATGGCAAAACACACCCGCACCAGAATTCCCGAACTATACTTCAGGATCATGGGGACCTGAAAAAGCGGATGATCTTATCCAAAGCGATGGACGAAAGTGGAAGATATCATAACTATAGTCAGGTAACATCTTATTTATAAGAATATTCTTTTTGTTAATTCCCTCTTTTCCAAAGAGGGGAAGAGAAGAATCAAAAATTGACCTATTCGATTACACGAAAACCTTTGTTGGTTAATTCTTTTTAAAGAGGCTACTGTGGCCAGCAACGACAGAGAAATTCTCATTTTTAAAGAGATCGCCGAAATGTCTGATTATGCTGTCAATAAGTGGACAGAGATAGCTGCAGATGCAATTAAAGAAAGAGGGGTCTTTACTGTGGCTTTATCCGGAGGAAAGACCCCGGTCGATCTGTACCGGAAACTGGCTTCTAAACATACATTGCCCTGGAATAAGACAGATGTCTTTATGGTTGATGAACGTTTTGTACCATATGAAAGCAAAGAAAATAATTTCCGTATGATCAACGAACTGCTGTTGCTCCATGTTGGTATTCCTTCAAAAAATATTCATCCTATTATAACTTCGTCTGCTTCAGTCCATGATTCTGCATCTAAATATGAAGATACGCTTACTACTTTTTTAAAAAAAGAATCTTATTCCGTGCCGGAGTTTGACCTCATACTTCTTGGTATTGGAGATGACGGTCATACAGCATCTCTTTTCCCTGATACCCCGGCACTAAAAGAATCTTCCTGTTTTGTGATCGCTGTTTCTCCGGAAGATGAATCAAGAAAAGACCGTATAACACTGACTTTCCCGGTGATTAACAATTCAGGGAACATAATTTTTTTAGTATCCGGTATCAATAAAGCGGGTGTAATAAAAGAGACAATTGAAGATAGCAACAGCCAGCTCCCTGCATCAATGGTCAGGCCCAAGAAAGGGAAACTGATTTTCCTGCTTGATGAAACTGCAGGATCACTTCTTTCAAAAACAGCATGATGTAGGGGTAAGTTTCTCGCCCTATGAGGTCTTTATTCCGATCGCGATCTGTCTGTTCTTTATCGCCTTAATCCGGTCTCTCAGTCCAGCGGCCTTTTCAAATTCAAGCTTTTCAGCCGCCTTTTTCATCTCTGACTCAAGCTCTTTTACTGCTGATTCATCACCATAGTCAACTTTTTCTTCTGCAACTGCAGGAACAGTCCAGTAGTCGGCCTCATAAATAGAGCTCAATATATTTGTAATGCCTTTTTTTATTGATTTTGGGGTGATTTTATTTTTTATATTATATGCCTCCTGAATTTTTCGCCTTCGCTCTGTTTCCTGCATAGCGGTCTTCATCGAGCCTGTAACTTTATCCGCATAGAATATGACCATTCCGTTTAAATTCCTGGCAGCTCTGCCTGACGTCTGGATAAGAGAACGCCCGGATCGCAGAAAACCCTCCTTGTCGGCGTCAAATATCGCAACGAGAGACACTTCAGGGAGGTCAAGCCCCTCCCTCAGCAGATTCACCCCGATCAGGACATCGAATACCCCCAATCGAAGGTCTCTCAGAATCTCGACTCTTTCGAGTGTGTCGATGTCCGAATGCAGGTACCTTGCCCTTATCCCGAGCTCTGAATAGTATTCAGTTATATCCTCAGCCATTTTTTTTGTAAGAGTGGTCACTAATATCCTCTCTTCTTTTTTTGCCCTCCTTCTTATTTCTCCAAGGAGATCATCCAGCTGCCCTCCAACGGGCCTCATTTTAATAACAGGGTCTTTCAATCCCGTAGGCCTGACAATCTGTTCTATAATTCTGTTTCCTGATTTCCTGACTTCATAGTCCGATGGGGTTGCCGAGATGTAAATTGCCTGATGTACACGTTGTTCAAATTCATCGAATTTAAGCGGGCGATTGTCAAGTGCAGAAGGCAGCCTGAATCCGTGATTAATCAATGTCTGTTTTCTGGAACGGTCTCCCTGATACATACCGCCAATCTGGGGAACTGTTGCATGAGATTCGTCAATGAATATCAGAAGGTCTTCAGAAAAATAATCTATCAGACAGGACGACGGCTCTCCGGGAGAGCGTCCGCTCAGATGTCTTGAATAGTTTTCGATTCCATGACAGTACCCGAATTCCTTGAGCATCTCGATATCAAACCGTGTCTTCTGTTCAAGCCTTTTAGCTTCAAGTTCTTTACCATCCTGCAGGAAAAAAGTCAGTCTGTCGTCAAGCTCTTTGTTAATAGCGGAAATAGCCCTGTCGATTCTTGACTTTGGAGTTATCCAGTGGCTGTTAGGGAATAACATGATTTTTGTTAAGCGCCTTATTGTCTTGCCAGAGAGCGAATCAAACTCATAAAGGCCGTCAATGTCATCACCAAAGAATTCAACCCTTATGGCATTCTCTCCTGAAAAAGATGGAAATATTTCTATTACATCGCCCCTGACGCGAAACGTGCCCCTTTTAAAGTCCTCGCTCCGCTCATAAAGAATATCTACGAGTTTTCTCAAAAAAGCATCTCTTTCTGTTCTTGATCCTTCCTCGATTAAAAGATGCATGCCTAGATAATCATCAGGAGAACCGATACCATAAATGCATGACACAGAAGCAATGACTATGGTATCACTTCGTGCAAGCACCGAACGTGTCGCAGCATGTCTCATTCTGTCTATGTCTTCATTAATCGCAGAGTCTTTTTCAATATATGTATCAGTTGAAGGAAGATATGCTTCCGGTTGATAGTAGTCATAATAACTGACAAAATACTCAACCGCATTTTCCGGGAAAAATGTTTTGAACTCACCGTAAAGCTGGGCTGCAAGGGTTTTGTTGTGTGCTATTACAAGTGCAGGTCTGTTAATATTCGCAATAACGTTGGCGATTGTAAAAGTCTTTCCCGAACCGGTTACTCCAAGCAGCACCTGATGTTTTTCATTGTTCATAATGCCTTCAGTAAGCCTGTCGATCGCCTGTGGCTGATCACCTTCAGGTTTAAAATCAGACACTAATTTGAAACTGTCAGAATCTAGTCTTGCCGGAGTTGTCATATCAGCTTTTTTATTATGCAATGCAGGTACAAATAATATGGGCTAAGTCAGGTCTTTCAATACCTTTTCATATGCCTGAAGAGCAGTTTGCCCGAAAAGCACAAACCGTATAATGTCTATATCTACATTTTCTTTCAAATAGGTAATTGCCGTACTTAGGGCAATTTCTGCCGCCTCTTCCAGGGGATACCTGTATGCCCCTGTGCTGATTGATGGAAAAGCGATACTCCTGATGCCTTTTGAAGAAGCAAGCTTCAGACTATTTCTGTATGCATTTCCAAGCAGTTCAGGTTCACGATGAAGACCGTCCCTGTAGACGGGCCCGACTGTGTGAATTACATAGTCAGCTTTTAGATTCCCCCCCGAAGTTATAACTGCCTTACCCGTGTCACAACCGCCTATTTTTTTGCATTCCTCAAGGATTACAGGGCCGCCTGCCCTGTGGATAGCTCCGTCAACGCCCCCTCCGCCCAGCAAACGTTTGTTCGCGGCATTGACTATAGCTTCTGTCTCCTGTTCCGTAATGTCACCTTCGATGAGTGACAAGATGCCTTTATTGATTTTTATATCCACTGCTTCCTCCTGTTAAAAATGATACTACATATTTTAAATCTGAACTTTATCTGAACTAATTTCAAACCTTGGTGCTGGATTTCTCAGAAACAATATCAATGATCGTAATTTCAGGCTTTGAAAGAAACCGGATAGGAGTACCTGCAGTACCGGCTCCCCTGCTTATATACAGATCAGAACCCTTTGGTAATTTTTTATACCCGGAATGATGCTTAAATATGAACATCGTAAAAAGACTGACAGGAAACATCTGCCCCTTGTGCGTATGACCGGATAGTTGAAGATCAAACAGACCTGAACTACTGCTGTCCATATCTGCTCTGTGTTTTAATAAAAGAGTGAAGATATTTTGAGGGATTCCGGAAAGAACATCGATTGTATTCTTCATATTACTGTTGTTGTTTTTATTTGTGTCTGCCCGTTCATCTACACCTGCAACATTTAATATACCTTTAATATTAACTACCTCTCCCCGCAAAACAGTAAATCCTGAATCCTCTGTAAATTTCAGAGAATGTTTTAATCCCCCGTAAAACTCATGATTACCCAGAACAGCAAACTTGCCCATCCTTGCCTGAAGCTTTTTTAATCTGTCAGTATAATGAATTATATGCCTTACAACTCCGTCTACAAGGTCACCTGTTGACACTATAAGATCAGGTTTTGCCGCCTCAATTTCCCTGATAACTCTGTCCAGCTTCTTGCCTCCAACCATAATACCAAGGTGCAGATCAGATATCTGTGCGACTGTAATTTTATTCACATTCTCAGGAAGCTTTGATGTATAAATAGTCAGCCTTTCTACCTGAAGATTAGTGGCTTCAAAATAACCATAAGAATTAACTGCGATCGAGATGATTGAGGGAATAACAAATGTCTGGGCAGGTGACAGTAATAACGATGTCAGGTTTTTATCAAATAATCCAGTTTTTATTACAAAATTATATAACTCAAAGATTATTGCTGCAGGGAAATAAATGATCAAATATGCGATCCATAAAGAACTTATGTATGTCAAAAAAACAACTATCTTCCTGTCTCCCCTGAAACTGTACCAATGAACAGGCAGATGAGAAACAGCCATGATCAGTATTGATAATCCTATTATAAAGTCAGTAGTCACGCCAAAGTTTAGAATTTGAGTCAACTTTAAATAGAAATACAGGTGAGCCGATACATATGCCAGCACAGATATTAAAAAAAAGATCATATTATTCTTCTTTATTGCAAGCTCTCAAATTTGATTAAACAAAACGCTTTATTTATAATTTTCTCATGGGCGATTAGCTCAGGGGGAGAGCGCTGCCTTCACACGGCAGAGGTCGCTGGTTCGAAACCAGCATCGCCTACCAT
>CAZVHL010000024.1:0-15688 GCA_964626925.1 uncultured Nitrospiraceae bacterium | reverse complement strand
AGACAGGGGATGTAATCAAAGTTGACTGCGATCGAGATACGCTTACTTTCAGGAAGAAGCAGACAAAAAAACAGGAAAAGGTTGTGGCAAATTAGTTCTTAGCCTCTATTATTCGTAAATATCTTAAATCAAAGCAGGTAGCAAAAAAAAACGGTTTGAATACGGCAATATGCATTTATATAAAACACATTTGTATAACGTATTAATATACACAATGTATCAGAAATCAGATCGGCAAGAGCCGCTCCCAAAACGTTTTTTTTTGCTGCCTGCTTTGATTGTTGAAGAATATGGGCTAAGTGGCGCTCGTTATCTGATCAAAGAACTGAGTAACTTTATTTTTTTTGTCCGACTCC
This sequence comes from uncultured Nitrospiraceae bacterium, assembly GCA_964626925.1. Classification (GTDB taxonomy): domain Bacteria; phylum Nitrospirota; class Thermodesulfovibrionia; order UBA6902; family UBA6902; genus CAZVHL01. The sequence goes on along the minus strand of CAZVHL010000024.1, from coordinate 15,332 downwards.
ATATGAGCCATTGCTGTACGTGGATGCTGGTTCAAAGTGCCGGTTACCATATAAGGAATGTAGTACCCCCAATCAATCTTTTCCTGCCATGGGAGTATTTCAGACTCAATTGCATCAATAAGCGGCCGAACTTTAAACTTTGGGTTTTTCAGAAATGAAACAAGAAGTTCCAGGCAGCAGTTGCCGGCTCCGCGTCCAATGCCATACAAACTGGCATCAAGGTAATTGATACCGGAAATGATCGCAGAAATTGTATTTGCAAAGGCCAGCTGTTGATTGTTGTGGCAATGGATTCCTATAGTCTTGCCAGGCAGGCGCTCCATGTATTTCTTTGCAAGCATCTCTATATCCTCGGAATAGAAGGCACCGAAACTGTCAACTACATAAATTATCGGTACTCTGCTTTTAGAGAGATCATCAAGGGCTTCATCCAGCTCCCTAAGTCCCACGGTTGAGACTGCCATAAGATTTATGGTTGTCTCATACCCCTTGTCAATGCAATGGTGTGCAAGGTCTATACCGGCATCCACCTGATGTGCATAACATGCAACCCTTATCATGTCCAGGGAACTTTCTGATTTCTGTGGGATATCATCATAATTAATCCGTCCGATATCAGCCATTGCAGAAAGCTTAATCTTTTTTTCAGTTTCACCAACAATGCGTTTGATATCATCTTCAGCACAAAATTTCCACGGTCCCATTTCATCACGTGAAAAAGAAGATTCCGAACTCAAATAACCGATCTCCATATAATCGATACCGGCCTCTATTAAAGTCGTATACACTTTACAAACAAAGGCATCGTCAAATTGCCACTTATTCATTAAGCCGCCATCACGTACTGTGCAGTCTATAACTTTGATTTCTGGTCTGAACATTTTCTGTCTCCTTCAAAAATAGGAAGTTTAACGTAGAGTTTGTATTATAAATTATTTACCCCTGTCTGGGCAAAGAGAAATAAATTTTTTAACATTTTCACCAATTTGCCGTATATTATTTTCAATCAATGCCTTTCGGCCAAAAAGTGATGAGCTTGCCCCAACAGCCCTGACTCCTGCTGCAAAGTATTCTGTGATATTATTCAAGTCCACACCTCCTACAGCGACAAGAGGTATCTGTTCAAACGGTCCCCTGAGATCACGGATATACTGTGGCCCCAATGTCCTGACTGGAAAGACTTTTACCATCTCAGCACCAGCTGACCAGGCAGAGTATATTTCTGTCGGAGTAAGTGCTCCTGCTATGACAGGGACAGAATTAGACCGGGCATATTCAATCACCTCAGTGTCTGTATTAGGAGTAACTAAAAACATAGCTCCGGAGTCCACAGCTTCCTTTGCTTCCCTGATATTTCGGATAGTTCCCATTCCCAGCAATTTTCCGGAAGGAACAGATGGTTTGAGCAATGAAACAATCTGCAGAGCATTATCGGTGTTCATTGTGATTTCAATAGCCTGCAGGCCGGAGTCAAACGAGGTTTCCATTACGCTTTGGAACCTTCCGGCATCCAGACCACGTAAAATTCCTATTACCGGCATATCTAACTTCATACATATCCTTTTAACTTATAAACTCAGTTTATTTATAAAGCATTATAAAGAAACCTGTGCCTTACAACAACTTTTTTAATGTTTTAATGTGATAGTATTAAGATTGCCTGTTTACAATACATTATATTAATGATCCTGTTATAAGAAGCATAATATGAAAATCGCTATCGGAATAGATATCGGCGGAACAAACACCAAAATTGTTCTTGCCTCAGAAAACGGCAATGTGTTAATCGGCAGACAGATCCCAACGCCTTCTTTATCAGAGCAGGGTCCGGAAAACATCGATGATCTGCTGGTAACCAGCCTGAAGGATTTGCTAAGTGACGAATCTGCAAAAGCAAAGCTGTCTGAATCTGGCGGCTCGTCCAACATAGCCGGAATCGGCATCGGGGTCGCAGGACTCATAGACAGAAAAAGCGGTATAGTCCTGCAGTCTCCAAATATTACAGCATTGAACGGGATCAAATTAAGAGAAAGATTCGAAAAGGAGTTTTCGATGCCCGTAGTGCTTGAAAATGACGCTAATATTTATGCTTATGGAGAAAAATGGGTTGGCACAGGGAAGGATTATGACAATTTTGTGCTCCTTACTTTAGGAACAGGCCTCGGCGGAGGATTAATATATAACGGTGATTTATATGAAGGACCGGTAGAAATCGGGCATATGACAATTGTACCCAGTGGACGATACTGCACATGTGGAAGCTATGGCTGTCTCGAATCATATGCATCAGGCAGGGCAGTTGTTGACAGGGCAACATCTTTACTTGAAAAAGGCACAGACAGCATGCTGGCAAAATGCTGTGGCGGTAACTTCTATAAAATAACACCGCAGGTAGTTTATGAAACAGCCCTTGAAGGGGACAGCCTGAGTAGGGAGGTCTTTAGAGAAGCAGGACAGTTTCTCGGGATCGCCGTAGCAAACCTTATCAATATCTTCAGCCTTGATGCCGTCATTATTGGAGGCGGATTGATCGGTGCATGGGATCTGTTTATTGAAGAATTAAAAACAGAGGTATCAAGAAGAGCATTCAAGCCACTCTCTGCAAATGTGAAAATACTCAAAAGTGCCCTGACAACGGACGCTGGCTCAATAGGTGCTGCAGGATTCCTCCTGAATAAACTTGCCCGCAATCAAGCTGATAGATAAACGCATGCCTGAAAGTAACATCAGAAACTTTTCGATTATCGCTCACATAGACCATGGCAAATCAACTATTGCGGACCGTATCCTTGAAATTACAGGAGCCCTTTCCGAGAGGGAAATGAGTAAACAGGTGCTTGATACTATGGACCTGGAACAGGAGCGGGGCATTACAATTAAGGCGCATGCGGTAAGGATTACTTACAAGGCCTCTGATAACAAGAATTATATCTTAAACCTGATCGATACCCCGGGGCACGTTGATTTTTCCTATGAAGTTTCCCGCAGTCTCGCCTCCTGCGAAGGAGCCCTTCTTATAGTGGACGCATCACAGGGAGTAGAAGCACAGACACTTGCCAATACATATCTGGCTGTTGAACATAACCTTGAAATAATTCCTGTAATTAATAAGATTGATCTTCCGAGTGCTGAACCAGAGCGTATAAGAAAACAGATTGAAGATTCGATAGGAATTGACTGCAGTGATGTTATTCTGACCTCTGCCAAAGAAGGCACAGGAATCAAAGAAGTGCTGGAGGAGATTGTAAGCAAAGTACCGCCACCCGGAGGCAACAGGAAATTACCCCTTAAAGCCCTTGTCTTTGATTCATGGTTTGACAATTATCAGGGAGTTATCGTCCTGGTAAGGCTTTTTGACGGGGAAATAAAAAAAGGATCAAACATTCTCTTTATGGCATCTAAAAAATCATATGAGGTACAGGAAGTGGGAGTATTTACGCCGAATAAAGAGACAGCAAGCCAGCTGAGTGCCGGGGAGGTAGGTTATGTAATAGCAGGTATAAGGAGTGTAGCAGATACGAAAGTCGGCGACACGATTACTGATTTTGAAACTCCGACATCAGATCCATGTCCTGGTTATAAAGATGTAAAGCCGATGGTATTTAGCGGCCTGTACACAATAGAAACAAATCAGTATCAGGAGCTTAAAGACGCTCTCGAAAAACTCAGGCTGAATGACTCATCATTCAGCTTTGAACCGGAGACATCCACAGCCCTTGGATTTGGTTTCCGATGTGGTTTTCTGGGCCTTTTGCATATGGAGATTATCAGGGAAAGACTCGAACGGGAATTCAAGCTTACCCTCGTCAATACAGCTCCCACAGTAGTATATAAAATTACAAAATCTGACGGAGACATTATATATATTGACAGTCCATCCAAACTTCCCCCCAAGTATGAACGTATTGAAGAACCTTTTGTTAAAACAACGATCTTTGTACCATCCAGATACATCGGGCAGATTTTTGAATTATGCCAGGACAGACGTGGAGTTCAGAAAGATTTTTCTTATATAGGAAAAGACCGGATAATGGTCACCTATGAATTCCCTTTAAACGAGATTTTGTGGGATTTTTATGATAAACTAAAATCTTTGTCAAGCGGATATGCGTCGATGGACTATGAATTTCTTGGGTATAAAGAGTCCCGGCTCATCAAACTCGATATCCTGTTAAACAGCGAGCCAGTTGATGCACTATCACTCATTATTCACAAAGAAAGAGCTTATCATAGAGGAAAACAGATTGCTGAAAAATTGCGCAAGGTAATTCCCCGGCAACTTTTTGAAGTCGTAATTCAGGCAGCTGTTGGCAGCAAGGTCATCGCAAGGGAATCCATCAAGGCGATAAGGAAGAATGTATTGGCTAAATGCTATGGAGGCGATGTATCAAGGAAGAGAAAACTGATCGAAAAACAGAAAGAGGGAAAACGAAGAATGAAACAGGTTGGCAGAGTTGAAGTTCCACAAGAGGCCTTCCTTGCCGTACTTAAAACAAAAGAATAGTAATTTTATGCGTTATCTGTTACGAATAATTCAAATAGCTCATTTCATAATAATATAGGAAAAACTAAATTGGCAAAAAAGAAAAGAACCAATAAGTCTAAATTCAGAGAGTATACAGAAGCTATTGTTATAGCGGTCGTACTTGCACTCGTAATCCGCGCATTTGTAGTGCAGGCATTCAAGATACCCTCAGGTTCTATGATACCCACGCTGCAGATAGGCGACCATATTCTGGTAAACAAATTTCTCTATGGTACCAAGATACCCCTTACGGATAGCAGGCTTTTGATATTCAGGCCTCCCAAGAGAGGTGACATTATTGTCTTCTCATTTCCAAAGAATAAGGAAATAGAAGAATGTACAGGGTTTTTAAAGAATATTTCAAAAAGGTTTGAAAATGCATTCAGCAGTGGAAACCCTTTTTATCTGTTTAAAGATGAATGCAGAGATTTTATCAAAAGAGTAGTTGGGGTAGGAGGCGATAAAATCGAAATAAAAAACAAGCTGGTGTTTGTTAATGATGTGCCTCTTTCCGAAGAATATACTATACATAAGGACTCGTCTATTGATTCTTCACAGAGGGACAATTTCGGGCCTTTTACCGTTCCCCGTAACACTTTTTTTGTAATGGGAGACAACAGGGATCAAAGCTATGACAGCCGGTTCTGGGGTATTGTTGATATGCAGGAAATTAAGGGCAAGGCGTTTATTATGTACTGGTCATGGAACAGTAATGGCAGTCTGTTTAGTAAAGTCAGATGGAACAGGATCGGAAAACTGCTACACTAAGCAAATCGCATGCATCAGTTAAGCAATATCTGGTTTGTCTGGGTTAATATAAACTTCTATTCGGGATAGATTATGTTTACTGGGCTTGTTGAAACTAAAGAAGCTGTTTCTTCTGTCACCAATACAGGAAACGGGGTCAGGTTGTCTGTCACGCAGCAAACTGATTTTGATCTGCAACTAGGCGAAAGCGTCTCGGTCAATGGAGTCTGCCTGACCGTTATAAAGCACAAGGGAGAAATTTCCTTTGATGTATCTCCCGAGACTCTTAAAAGCACAAATATCGGGGAATTAAAAGTCGGTGATAAAGTAAATCTGGAAAGGGCCCTGAAATTGTCCGACCGACTGGGCGGGCACCTTGTAACCGGACATGTTGACGGTACAGGAACGATTAGAGAAAAAAAGTTATCTGGAGAGTATACATTTTATACCTTTGACTCTTCAGAGGAAATATTAAAATACATCGTTCAGAAAGGTTCTATAGCAGTTGACGGAATTAGTCTGACAGTTGTAGGTCTTGACAACAGGTCCTTCAGCGTAGCTATCATACCACATACTCTGACAGCTACAAACATCGGGGATAAGGGTATTGGAGACAGGGTCAACCTTGAGGTAGACATAATAGGAAAGTATGTTGAAAAATTTGTGTCCGGTAAAGAATCTGTTTCCGGTCTTGCTAATATGCTTAAAGAAAAAGGGTTCATAAATGAATAAAAAAACTAAAAAGACCTCCAAAACAGGAAAGTCCTGGAAATTTCATACGATCGAGGAAGCTATTGAAGATATAAGAGAAGGCAAGATGATAATCCTTATTGATGATGAAGACAGGGAAAATGAAGGAGATCTGACAATAGCGGCTCAGAAAATAACTCCACAGGCTATAAACTTTATGGCCAAATACGGGCGCGGACTTATCTGCCTTTCGTTAACTCCTGAAAAGGTTGAAGAGCTCAAACTTCCTTCAATGGCTGATCTCAATACATCCCGTTTCAGCACGCCATTTACTGTTTCGATTGAGGCAAGAAAGGGAGTTACAACCGGTATATCTGCACACGACAGGGCAAAAACTGTCAAAACCGCCATCAATCCCAAAAGCAAACCCGAAGACCTGGCCCGGCCTGGACATATTTTCCCTTTAAAAGCACAGCCGGGAGGTGTTCTTCAGCGAGCCGGACAGACAGAAGGGTCCGTTGATCTTTCCCGGTTGGCCGGGCTTTATCCTGCAGGAGTTATCTGCGAGATTATGAATGACGACGGTACTATGGCAAGGGTCCCTCAGCTCGCAAAGTTTGCCCGTAAACATGGCCTGAAGATGGTGACCATTAAAGACCTTATTCAATACAGAATGCAGAACGAATGTCTCGTCACAGAACTGGCTGCTACAAAACTGCCAACTAACTTTGGTGGTGAATTTACGGCCAAGGTCTTTGGAAACCAGGTTGATGATACAGTAAACATTGCACTGATTAAGGGCGATATATCGCCAGATGATGAAATTCTTGTCAGGGTGCATTCACAATGCCTGACCGGTGATGTTTTTGGATCAAAGAGATGTGATTGTGGCGACCAGCTGCACAAAGCTCTGGCAATGATAAAAAAGGAGGGTAAGGGCATCCTTCTTTATATGAGGCAGGAAGGCAGAGGCATCGGGCTGGTAAATAAATTAAAGGCCTATGCGCTTCAGGATGAGGGAATGGATACTGTGGAAGCTAATGTAAAGCTCGGGTTCAAACCGGATTTAAGGGATTACGGAATCGGTGCTCAGATCCTGGTAAGTCTTGGGGTGCACAAGATGCGCCTGATGACCAACAATCCTAAAAAACTTGTCGGCCTTGAGGGTTATGGCTTGCAAATTGTTGAGAGAGTGCCCATAGAAGCTCGTCCCCACGACAAGAATATCAAATATCTTTCCGTAAAAAAGAAGAAACTTGGACATATATTAAAAAAGGTTTAAAAATTTATAAATATACTATAAAAATGGGAGGTTGATATGAAAAAATTCGAGGGAGAACTTCAGGCAGAAGGACTGAAATTCGCCATTGTTGTCAGCCGTTTCAATGATTTTATTACAAACAAACTGCTTGATGGCGCTGTCGATGCCCTGGTAAGACACGGCTCTTCAGAAAAGAATATAGATGTTATAAAGGTACCGGGGGCCTTTGAGATTCCTCTTATAGCAAAAATTGTTGCAGAGAAAAAATCCTATGATGCAGTAATATGTCTCGGAACGGTCATTCGAGGCGCAACATCACATTTTGATTATGTTGCCGGAGAAGCGGCTAAGGGAATCGCAACCGCTTCAATGGAAACCGGAACGCCTATAGCTTTTGGCATTATTACTTCTGATAACATTGAACAGGCTGTTGAAAGGGCTGGCTCAAAAAGCGGCAATAAAGGCTGGGACGCTGCTATGGTTGCTATTGAAATGGCTCAGCTGTTAAAAAAATTATGAGTTCAGACTTTAGTACCCGGATTAAAGGTTTTTTTATGTTTTCTGTAGATGTTCTTTGCTCTCTGTTCTTTATTGTATGAAAAGACGACGATCAAGAGAATACGCTCTCCAGGTTCTGTTTCAGCTTGACCTTACAGGAAATGAGTTAAGCGACGATATGCTGAACGAATTCTGGCAGGGCATAAATGAAGGCAGCGATGTCAAGAAGTTTTCGTTCGATATTATCAAAAACACCCGCCAGAATATCAGTAAAATTGATGATACAATCAAACGGGCGGCCGAGCACTGGGCACTCAACAGAATGGCGATTATTGACAGGAATATTCTTCGTGCTGCAACTTACGAGCTCCTTTTCCGTTCGGACATTCCGGCTTCAGTAGTCATTAACGAAGCTATCGAAATTGCCAAGAAATATTCTACAGAAGAATCAGCTCCATTCATAAATGGTATTCTGGATAAAATTGCTCATGCAACACCTGTATCAGGAGATAACGGCCACAAAGAATTAAAATAACATTGACCCATGCATTCTTATGCGATCATTTCAGATGTTCATGCCAACCTTGAAGCCCTTCAAGCAGTTCTGGAAAAAATCGAAAGTGACAATATAGACAAGATTCTGTTCCTGGGAGACAGTGTTGGTTATGGACCAGACCCAAATGAATGTACAGACATATTGAAACAAAAAGCTGCGGTTATTGTTGCAGGAAACCACGACTGGGCCGCAACAGGACAGACCGATACTGTATATTTCAATCCTTACGCAAAAGCCGCGATTGAATGGACAAATCGAGTTTTAACTGATCAGGTAGTAAAGCACATTCAAAGCCTTCCTATCACAGAAAGACTGATCGAAGACAATATTTTCCTTGTACATGCAACCCCTCAAGAGCCAGAGAAATGGCACTACCTGTCGTATAAAAATAATGCAAGTGAGAACTTTAAACATTTTGAAGAATCAATATGTTTTCTGGGCCACTCCCATATACCATTTGTAGTTGAACTTTCGCATGGAGGGAAATTGGGTGTCCACTACACGCAAGTTGCTGTCAGAGAGAGTAACAGGTATATTGTTAATGTCGGCAGTGTTGGACAGCCAAGAGACGGTAACCCTGATGCAACATATGTACTACTGAAAAATAAAATGATAATAATTAAAAGAGTATCTTATGATATATTATTAACTCAGAAGAAAATGAGAAGAGCTGGTCTGCCTTCTTACCTTGTTGAAAGACTTTTGAGAGGCAGATAATAATAGGAGGATAATTTGATTCCACGCTATTCAAGACCTGAAATGGCTGAAATCTGGGAGCCTGAAAATAAATTCCGCAAATGGCTGGATGTAGAAATTGCGGCATGCGAGGCATGGGCCAAAGAGGGAGAAATCCCCCGGAAAAGCCTGGCAACAATAAAAAAACGCGCCAATTTTAATATTAAGCGGATAGACAAAATAGAAAAAACCGTGAAGCATGATGTAATAGCCTTTTTGACTTCTGTTGCTGAACACGTGGGCCCTGATGCCAGGTTTATTCATAAGGGACTGACCTCTTCTGATATCCTTGACACAGCCCTTGCCTTACAGATGAGAGAAGCAGTTGATATCATAATCAAAGATATCAAGGCATTATTGAAAGTTTTAAAAACCAATGCCATTAAATATAAGAATACCCTTCAGATGGGCCGGAGTCACGGTATTCATGCAGAGCCAACAACCTTTGGTCTGACTTTTGCGATCTGGTATGAAGAAATGAAACGTAATCTTGTACGTATTACAGCTGCAAGAGAGACGATCAGCTATGGACAGCTATCAGGGCCCGTAGGAACATTCTCCAGTTTGTCACCGTCTATCGAAAAATATACCTGCAAAAAACTCGGCCTTAAACCTGCGGCTGTATCAACACAGATAGTTCAGCGGGACAGGCATGCGGAATATATGAACACGCTCGCTTTGATAGCCGCATCAATAGAAAAAATAGCGGTTGAAATCAGACACCTGCAGCGCACAGAGGTTCTTGAAGCAGAGGAACCATTTGAAAAGGGACAGAAAGGTTCATCCGCAATGCCGCATAAAAGAAATCCTGTAGGCAGCGAAAACCTCAGTGGGCTCGCGAGAGTTGTTCGTTCAAATGCCCTCGCTGCGATGGAAAACATTCCTTTATGGCATGAGCGTGATATCAGTCATTCATCAGTGGAAAGAATAATAATACCTGACAGCACCATACTTGTTGATTATATGCTGTCAAGACTTACAGGTATCCTGAAAGGTCTTCAGGTGTACCCTGAAAGGATGAAGGAAAATATCAATAAAAGTTATGGCCTGTTCTATTCGCAACAAGTTCTGCTAAAATTGACCGAAAAGGGATTGAGCAGAGACAATGCTTATCGCCTTGTACAGCAGAGAGCAATGCAGAGCTGGCAAAGCAGAAAACCCTTTAAAGACCAGTTACAAAAAGACAAGTTAATAAAAAAATATATATCCCCTGAAGAATTAGACAAGCTCTTTGATATAAAGTTCTATACAAAAAATGTGAATTATATATTCAAAAGGGTTTTTAAAGGGCATTGAAGATTTTCTCAGCTTTATCCTCAGAATTTCTCAAATTCACAACCAATATGATAAATATCATGGTTCTGTAATATTCTTTGTGCCAATATTTAAATAAATCAATCTACATGGGTGCAATAGAGCAAGCAAATTGCAGAGGTGAGAGCAAGTGTTTATAGCCTTAGTGAATTGGGACAAGTGTACGGGGTGTGGGGATTGCGTAGACGCCTGCCCGGTCAACTGTTTTAAGATGTCAGACGGCAAGAGTTTGCCTCACCGGGCGTCCTATTGCATCGACTGCGGTAACTGCCCAGAGATCTGTCCCGACAACGCCATAGTGATCAGCATCGGCTGGGGCGGCTAAGAGTCCCGCCAATAAATCCGTTAACCCCTTAACCCTTTCTAACCTCAGTAACAGACTGTCCACCGATTCCCCAGTTATCAGTATCCACCTCATCGATTACTACAAAGGTTGTTTTCGGGTCTTTGCCCAGGACATCCACGAGCAATTGTGTAGTACCTTTGATAAGTTCCTTCTTCTGCTCGGCAGTGACACCGCCTTTGGTTATCTTGATATTAACGAATGGCATATTACACTCCTTTTGATTATTTAAATGAAACAGATAAATTACATTGAAAAGCAGTAAGTCCTCTATGCTTTACTGAGAACCTTTATCGCCTTCTTGTCATCAGCTGTCTTGAACACACTGGTAGCTGTCTTTCCCGAGCTCGTAGTGGCGTAGAAATAGTAGATGGCAATACCTGCATCTGCAATGATTCTGGAAACCTGCTCGAGTGCACCCGGCCTGTTTGCGGTCTCGACCATGATGACTGACTGGTCCTGAATATCGTCAGCGCCCAGATCGTCGAGCGCTTTCTCTGCTTTCACAAGATCGTCCACGATCAGGGTGAAGGTCGCCATACGGCGAAAGCCGCTGGCTGAATAACCGGTCCCTGCAAGTATATTCACATTCTCTGCGGCAAGTGCTGCAGCAACATTTGCGGTCATGCCTACACCATCCAGGATCGTTGCTGTAATCTCTTTAGCGGTCCAGGCTGTAAATGAAGACTTCTGACCCTTCTTTGCAACGCTGGATACTTTCTTTGAGGTTTTTTTCTTCGCTGCTTTTGCCATGGTTTTAATTACCTCCTTGATAATGATTGTAATTTAATTAATTCAAATAACAAACATGTCAACAAATTCATTAACCGCCATATCTTCCAGTTTTGCCTGATCTAGACATACATCCAGAATAGTGTTCTGCTGTGTTTCCGGAAAACGCCGCGCAATATTCACTTTAAACTTTTTCACAAGTTCGGGTATGCCCTCTTCCCGGCGGCGGCGATGACCGATCGGGTATTCTACCTCCAATTTGTCAGTCATAGTGCCGTCCATGAAAAAGATCTGTATCGCATTGGCGATTGAACGTTTCTCAGGATCGAGATAATCTTTTGTATATTGAGGATTCTCTATGCAGACGATTTTTTCTCTCAATGAGTCAATACGCGGATCAGCTGCAGTACTGTCCTCATAATGAGCAGAAGTGAGCTGACCAAAGATGAGGCCGATTGCTACCATATACTGAATGCAGTGATCACGGTCAGCAGGATTATGTAACGGACCTGTCTTATCTATGATACGTATAGCAGATTCATGAGTGGTAATCTCGATCTTCCCGATATCTTCCAGCCGGTCTTTTACTGTCGGGTGAAGTTGTATGGCGCACTCAACTGCGGTCTGTGAATGAAACTCTGCAGGGAAGGATATTTTAAAAAGAATATGCTCCATCACGTATGAGCCATACGGACGCTGAAACCTGAATTCATTTCCATTAAAAAGGACATCGTAAAAACCCCAGGTCTTTGCGGTCAGCGCTGATGGATAACCCATCTCGCCTTTCATTGTCATAAGGGCAAGTCTGACTCCGCGTGATGTTGCATCACCCGCAGCCCATGATTTTCTTGATCCTGTATTCGGCGAATGACGGTAAGTTCTCAGGGACTGGCCGTCGATCCATGCATTTGACAAAGAATTGATCACGTCCTCCTTTGATCCCCCCAGCATCCTGGTCACTACCGCAGCAGTAGCCACTTTTACCAGAACTACATGGTCAAGCCCCACCCGGTTAAACGAATTTTCGAGTGCTATTACCCCCTGAATCTCGTGGGCCTTTATCATGGCCGTCAGTATGGCCTTCATAACCATCGGCTTTCCACCGCCTGCTGAATTATTGCGTGATAAGTAATCTGCCACTGATAATATGCCACCCAGATTGTCTGATGGATGCCCCCATTCTGAGGCAAGCCAGGTGTCATTAAAATCAAGCCAGCGAATCATGGCACCGATATTAAATGCAGCCTGCACAGGGTCGAGCTGAAACTGAGTACCCGGAACCTTTGACCCATTGGGGACAACAGTGTCCGGGACAATCGGCCCAAGCAGTTTTGTGCATGCAGGATACTCTAATGCTTCCAGACCGCAGCCCAGAGTATCAATCAAACAGTTTCTTGCGGTTTCATAGGCCTCGGGAGATTTTATTTCATAATCACAGACATAGTCTGCGATTTCGACAAGGACACTGTCAGGGTCCGGCCGGATGTTTGAGATATGTGTGCTCATTACCAGATTTATTTCCTTCCCCTGATAGGCACATACTGCCGGTCATCCTCGCCGATATAGTTGGCAGAAGGCCGGATGATTTTATTGTCGAGTCTCTGCTCGATAACGTGGGCCCCCCAGCCGGTGGTCCGCGAAATCACAAATAGCGGAGTAAACATCGCCGTTGGAACACCCATCATATGATATGAAACAGCAGAATACCAGTCCAGATTGGCAAACATGTTCTTCTCCCTCTTCATTACAGCCTCGATGCGGTCAGCTACATAAAAAAGATTCATGTTGTCTCTGTCTTTACAGAGACTTTTCGCCAACTCCTTAATAATCGGGTTCCTTGGATCGCTCACTGTATATACCGGATGTCCGAAACCGATAATGATCTCTTTAGCAGCTACCCTTGCCATTATGTCAGCCTCTGCGTCATCTGCATCGCGGTAGCGTCTCTGGATCTCGTGGGCCGCTTCATTTGCACCGCCATGTTTAGGTCCCCGAAGTGCGCCGATAGCGCCTGTTATAGATGAATGAACATCAGCAAGTGTGCCTGTAATTACGCGTGCCGCAAAAGTGGATGCTGTGTATTCATGTTCAGCATAAAGTATCAGGGACTGATCAAGGGCCTTTTCGTAAAGTTTGGAAGGCGTTTCCCTGTGAAGAAGGTGAAGAAAGTGGCCTGCAACGGTTTCATCGTCTGTCTCGACTTCTATCCGCCTTCCTTTATAACTGAAGTGCCACCAGTAGAGGAGCATCGAGCCGAATGATGCTACCAACCTGTCTATGATGTCCCGTGCGCCCTGTACGTTCTGATCATCCTTCTCCGGCAGCACCGTACCAAGGACAGAGCAGCCTGTACGCAGCACGTCCATGGGATGGGCTGCAGCAGGAATATGCTCAAGCGCGGTTTTCACCTCAGCAGGCAGGCCGCGAAGGCTCTTCAATTTTCTGGAATAGTCTTTTAATTTACCCTGGTTCGGAAGATCACCATGAATAAGCAGATATGCAACTTCTTCAAATGTGGATCTTCTTGCAAGTTCCACAATGTCGTACCCCCTGTAGTGAAGGTCATTTCCGGAACGTCCGACAGAGCAGATCGCTGTGTTACCTGCCAGTATTCCCGAAAGGGCAACCGATTTCTTTACTTTTTTCTTTTCTATGGATATTTCCTGACTCATTTCTTTTCCTCCCTGGAAAATATTTTATCAAGCTTCTGTTCAAATGAATGGTAATCAAGGCAGTCATAAAGTTCTTCACGAGTCTGCATAAGATCAAGCATGCCCTTCTGGGTACCCTCTTTACGGATCGCTTCGAATACAGAAAGTGCGGCCTTGCTCATGGCCCGGAATGCAGAGAGGGGATAAAGAACAATCGAGACATCAGCCTTGCCCAGCTCGTCTAAAGTATATAATGGAGTGGAACCAAACTCCGTAATATTGGCCAGTATCGGGACTTTCACCGCCCCGGCAAATTTACTGTACATCGAGAGATCGGTGATCGCCTCGGGAAAGATCATGTCTGCCCCGGCCTCCACACAGGCACAGGCACGGTCTATGGCAGACTCAAGCCCTTCCACTGCAAGGGCGTCTGTCCTTGCCATAATCACAAAGTCAGGATCGGTTTTCGCGTCAACCGCTGTCTTGATGCGGTCTACCATTTCATCTTTGCTGACGATCGCCTTTCCGGGCCGGTGTCCACAGCGTTTTGCCTGTACCTGGTCCTCAATATGCACTGCTGCTGCACCTGACCTGATCATTGCTTTGATAGTACGGGATATATTAAAGGCACTTCCCCAGCCAGTATCGATATCCACCAGTACCGGCAGGTCGGTGATATCAGTAATACGCCTCACATCGGTCAGTACATCATCCATTGTACTTATGCCAAGATCAGGGACTCCGAGGGAGCTGGCTGCAACACCGCCTCCTGATACATAAAGCGCCCTGAAACCGGCACGCTCGGCAAGGCGGGCTGAATAAGCGTTGATTGTGCCGACAACCTGCAGCGGCTTCTCTTCACTAATGGCAGATCGGAAACTGGCGCCGGGTGATGAAGATCTTTTCATATTTATATCCTCCTGAAAACACCAATTATTGTTATCATTTTATCAGAATAATATTGTTTCAAGGATTCTACAGATATTTAGTATTATACAGAAATATGCCTGACACATCATGAAAAATATTTATATCAAGCCAAAACAGTGATGATCTCTGATAAAATCAGGATATAAATTATTTTATCAGAAGTTTCAAGGAGTAAGGAGGAGTTAAACTTATGAATAAAAATACCGATTTTTCGTGCAGCAAATGCGGCGCGGTATGGAACAAACGCGGAGAAACCAACTGCTGGAGCAGTGATCCTGACAACAGAGTTGCAAAACCGGCCTACTGTCCGTCAAATGATCACAGCGACGTGATTGACGAATCTTTTGACC
>CAZVHL010000023.1:14584-16054 GCA_964626925.1 uncultured Nitrospiraceae bacterium | reverse complement strand
TCTTTCATGACTGATTCAACAGCATTACGGTAAGAGCAATAATCACAATTCTCTGAAGCATCAGGCAGATGATCGCTGCTTATACACTGGTGGGCCTCTATAATAGACTTTTCAACCCAGTTATCATTCCCTGAATAAGGAATTAATGTGACATCAAATTCCAGTTTTCGATTAAAAGCTTCCCTGTCAGTTTGACCGTTGCAATAAACAAAGTAGCCGGTATCAGAAACATTTAATCCGTTTTTACGTAAAAGCCACTGATAAATCTCGATCTGACGTTTATAACCTATGTGCCAGCCTTTGTTTAGTTCCGTAATTTTTTCATTCTTGGCAGTTGCCTTGTAGTCAACGACAATATATTCTCCTTGAGAATTCTGCCATAAGTCATCAATAGCCCCGGTGATAATCAGGTTTGTTGGTTCATGTAAATACTGAACACCAGTAAAATTATGCCTCCATTTTTCGAGGTTATCATGAGGAACAGACATAGCATCTACACCGTACTGTACTATTAGAGGATGAGACTCTCCACGCGCGCGATATATATCGAATTCCTGTTTCAATAATGTATCGACAGCATTGTTCAGGCTAAACGGAAATCCCGGCGGACGTCCAACCCCGAGCCTTCGATCCAGATAAAAGCAGCGGGGGCATTCCAGAAACAGATCGATTTTTGAACGACTTAATTTAAATGGCTTTTCATCATCCGGATTGTAAATATTTCTTGATCTTATCGGATTGTAATATTTAGACATATCAGATTATATCAAATCACTGTCAGGGAAATCGTTAAGTTTTGGAAGCCTTTTTACCGAATGGACAGACATTGATGCAGACGCCGCAAAATGTGTATCCCACTCCCGGCAGAGTTTGAAACTCCAGTAATTGCCTGTAACACTTATCAAGATGAATCGCTTCATCCCGGCTCTTGTAGTGACTGTCTGTAGGTACGTTCTTTATCGCTGATGCAGGGCATGCCATAACACATTCTGTACATTTGCCACATCTGTTTTTTATCGGTTCGTCAGGTTCAAGAGGCATGTCTGTTAACACTGTAACAAGTCTTAGACGAGGTCCGCACTCAGGATTAACAATGAGCAGGCTCTTGCCCTGCCATCCAAGACCGGCCATTCTTGCAACGGCTTTGTGAGATATATTCCCCAAAAGATTTTTATCATTAATTTTTTGCGATGCAGGAACTGCAAAGGCGCTGTACCCCTGTTCCCCAATCCATTTGGCTATCCGGGATGAGAGATCGTTAAGGACATTATTGATGTCACGGCAGTGGTCTGCGTATTCTCCTGTCGGGCAGTTTATTATAGGATTAATGATATCATCACTAAGGCGGATTCCGAGTGATATTGCAGAGTGATATCTGTCCAGCAGATCATGAGGAATGACAGGCAGTTTGTCTCTTAACAGGTTTAGGTCAGCTATGCCTGCAACATCTGCCCCACTTTTTTTACAGAA
>CAZVHL010000023.1:9132-14484 GCA_964626925.1 uncultured Nitrospiraceae bacterium | reverse complement strand
CCCACAGTAAATGATGATTCCTTGTTTTCAATCTTGTCTTCAACAACTATGGTGACCGCAACCCACTGCGCTTCAACTTCAGGTGGAACAACTATATTAAATTGCGGTCTCTCAGTTACCTCCCCGTTTCCGGGAGCTGAAGATGGGATATCTATGATAGGTCCCTGTTTGGCAGAACTTTTTGCACTTACAGCAGGTTTATCCAGTGATTTGTCGCAACCAAAAATAGAAAACATCACAGATACAGATAATATAAAGAGTAAAGTTTTTTTCATCTAACATGCCTCCCTGAAAGTACTTTCGTTAGTGTTTACAATCATGCTGTTTACGTGTTTATGCTCAAGTAAGATACATGGCGGAGAGGCAGGGATTCGAACCCTGGGTAGGGTATGACCCCTACAACCGCTTAGCAGGCGGCTGCCTTCAACCGCTCGGCCACCTCTCCATTAAGAGTTCATATGAATATTTTTTCTATATAAATTTTCTTATTTAAATTTATTGAAGTAGTTTTATCTATAGATAAACTATGAAGCCTGAAAACAGGTTGCCTGCAACCACTGGTAGTATTTCAAGTATCATTAAAATATTACTTAATTGGAATTGATTTGTAAAGTAATGTATCTTAACGGCTTATCTGGCGAAAACATGTTATTGCCGCAAATTTTTATTTAATATATAAAACTATTTACTGATAAGATTCTTAATCGTTTTTTTGAGCTCAGCAAGATCAGACGATTTTACAATGTACGCCTCGGATGCCCAAACCGCAAAATCATCCCTGTAATCATATGCTGTTGACATTATTATAGGAATATCCGGTCGCTTTTCCTTCATTTTTCTCAATAAACTGATTCCATCAATATCAGGCATCAGAATATCAAGTGTAACGATGTCAGGGTCTTCATTTTCGAATATTTCCAGTGCATCTTTGCCTGTACTAGCTATGACGATCTCATATCCTTCTTCCTCTAATTCTTCCTGATAAAGCCGCTGAATGTTTATGTCGTCATCAACTACAAGAATTTTCATTTGACTATCTCCTTTCCTTATAAAACTTTACGGAATATATATATATCCCCTTATTAATTGTTTGGTTAACCCAGTTTAATCTGTACTTTCATCCAAAGGCAGATATATTCTGAAAGCGGTGCCCCCGCCCCATACACTTTCAACTTTTATTTTTCCATTATGTTCCTGAATGATTTTATGAGTTACTGCAAGTCCCAGCCCGGTGCCATTAGGCTTGGTTGTAAAAAAAGGATTGAAAATATTTTTAAGATCATTTTCTTTTATTCCACAGCCTGTATCAGTAAACTCTATAACAGCTTCATTAGCTTCTCTTCTTGTGCGTACAGTCACCGTTCCGTGCTCTGTTGACTGCGCGGCGTTTGTGAATATGTTCAGTATTGCTTCTTTCATTTTGTCCGGGTCGATGATCGCAATTAATGAGGTCTCTGATATTTCCCTTGTAAGGCTGTTTTGCCTTTCTTCCATTTCCGGAGTGATAAAATCAGCCATTTCATTTATAAAGTCATTAATATCAATTTTGATTGTACGGATCTTTGTGCTTCTCACAAAGCCCAGAATTTCCTTCAGTATATTTTCAAGCCTGCTTACTTCATTAACAATAATCTTTGCGTACTCCTGAATATCACCGGAAAGTTTCTTTTCGAGTCTTCGGGCGAAACCGCCGATAGAGATGAGGGGATTGCGTATCTCATGTGCTACCCTGGCTGCCAATTCTCCAAGTGCGGCCATCCTTTCGGAGTGAATCACTCTTTCTCTTAAATTGCGAAGTTCTGTTATTTCTCGTGATATATGAACAGTGCCCACAAAATTCCCTGCCGAGTCAAAAATCGGCGAGTTAGAAACAACAAATACGCCGCCAAGATACGGGTCTACAAGCTCGCCCACATATGGCTTTTGTGTCTTTGAAGAATGAAAATGTGGACATTGGTCCCATACCTCATTTTTGCCATGGAATATTTCATAGCATTTATGGCCTATAATCTCTTTTTCCGGTTTTCCGATCTTATTGATAACAGCCTGGTTCACACGCCTGATAATCATATCTTGATCAGTAAAATAGACCATGTCTGATATTGACTCGAAAATATTTTTGAGCTCAGACCTTGCAAGAGAGACGTTTTCAAAAAGTCTGGCATTTTCTATGGCAGAGGCTATATGACTCGAGAAACCCATAAGAAAATGAATGTCTTCGTCTTTTATTGGCCTGCCTGTGAACAGGTTATCTACCCAGATGAGCCCTATCGCTTTATTTCTTGAGATAAGGGGTACAACGCCAAAAGACTCTGCCCCGAGCATTTGAATAAGATAAGGAGTAACCGAAGGTTCAGCTTTGGCATTATGCACATTAAAAGGCCTCTTCTCCCTTAAGGATTGAGTAAGTATGCAATCTTCATCAAGACTTATGTTGATTTCGTGGCTTAGCTTGTCAAGATGTGAATCAAGAATCACAGGGCTGTTTTCTATCTCTTCAATAATAACTCCCAGGCTCTTGCCCTCCATCGAAAGCCATATTGTCTTTGCCTCTTCAGGGCTTGCAGGGCCTACACCCATTTCCCCTTTCAGTACGTTATTTGCCTTATCAACAAGAAAGAGTATCGCCCTGTTGAACCCCAGCCCGTCACCCATAGTGACGACCGTAAGCACCATTTTTAACAGTTTATCAAGTTCAAGCGTGCCCCTGACCACAGAATTTATAAAGAACAGTCTGGAGAGTTCCTGATTCTTACGAATTAACTCTTTTTCTATCATTTTCTTTTCTGAGATATCCCGTGAAATACCGCTTATTCCGGTGATATTACCTGAAGAGTCCAATATCGGCGAAAGGGTAAGGCTCACCTCTATCAGTCTTCCCTGCTTTGTCTGTCTGATAGTTTCCAGATTTCTTACAGTTTCTTTTCTTCTGATTTTTTCTATGTGAGTTTTCTCTTCTTCTATCAGAAATGTGGGTACCATAGGAAGAAATTCACCGATAACGTCTTTTGCAGAGTAGCCGTAAATATTGTCAGCTCCCTTATTCCAAGAAATAATAATGCCGTCCGTATCTGTAGTAATAATTGCGTCAGCGGAATCATTTATGAGGCTTTTCATATGGTCTTTTGTCTGACCAATTTCTTTTTCTTTTTCTTTTTTCTCCATATACAGACGGGCATTTGCTATAGCAATGGATGAAGCTGAGGCAAAGGTCATCAATGAATTCAAATCATCCTTGGTAAAAGTTGTCAGCCCCCACTCGTCTTTCTTGTCATAAAGCTCAAGAGTGCCTATTATTTTTTCCCCAATTGTGAGTGGGACACATATAACAGATGTTGCCTCTATCTCGGGGACTTTAAGGTTTTCAGGTGTCTTTGTAGCATCGTCTACAAGAAGAGGTTCGCCAGAGCTTGCAACATGCCCTGCGATTCCCTCACCAATTTTCAGGGTCGCATTTTGATTTATTGTATCAGGCAGCCCATAGGAGGCTTCAATCTGAAGGTTTATCCCTTCAATAAGCCTCAAAATGCATCCAGTAATATTATAAAATTTCGAGACTTGTTCACATATGTAAGGAAGAAGTTTATCGATATTCAAAATAGATGAAATAGCCTTGCCGGTTTCGTGAATAATACGAAGTTCATCAAGTTGTGTTTTTACGTTTCCGAACAGTTCCGCATTTTTCACAGCAGCGCTTATGTTATATGAAATTATTTTAAGAATAGCTATCTCTTTCTGGCTAAATTTGTATGAGTCCCTGTTTTGAACCATAAGGATTCCGATGGGTCTTCTGTCACTTAAAATAGGCACTGCGAGCAGGGAAAGCATATTTAATGTTTCAGGATTAAGAATTGTCCTGATTTGATCCTCTTTGTGAATGTCCTCTACTACCAGGGGCTGCATATCCTTGAAAATTTTATCAATAATTCCATCATCGTATTTAAGACAGAAAACGTTAACAGCATCCTTATCGGAATTCTTTTCCGTTTCTATACATATAATTTTTTGTTCTGGTTTCAGCAGGCAAATAGAGCAGGCATCTTTATTAAGTTTGTCAGCAACAATATGGACCATTATGTCGAGAACTTCTCTCAGGTCGAGTTTTGAACTCGCGATCTGGGCAATTTTTGATAATATATCTGTTTCGAACAGATCTTCAGCAGGATGTTGTTTTTTTTTAGTTAATTCAGCCATTGTCGTAAGGAGGCCACTATTTATCCAAAGCTTTTTATATTTTTGCTTCTTTCATGAAATTTGCTGCCTCCTCAGGAGGCATAGGATTAATATAGAAACCGGAACCCCATTCAAATCCTGCAATCTTGGTCAGTTTTGGTATTATTTCTATATGCCAGTGGTAATATTCATTTGATTCATCTTTAAACGGTGATGTGTGAATCATCAAATTATATGGTGGGAGTTCAAGGACTTTATCTATCTGTTTTAGTGTCTGCTGAAGAATTTGAGCTAAAAGGGGAAAGTTGCTGTCAGGCCCAAAGCTCGATTCATGCTGCTTCGGCAATATTATCATTTCAAATGGAGATCGCGGGGCAAAAGGAGAAAGGGCGATAAAGTTTTCATTCTCGGCAGTAACCCTTATTTTATTCTTTATTTCCTGATGTATAATATCGCAAAATATGCACCTGTCCTTGTATTGATAATACTGTCTGGATTGATTCAGCTCTTCTTCGACAAGCTGAGGGACAATTGGCAATGCTATTAATTGCGAGTGAGTATGTTCAAGTGACGCCCCGGCAGCATCCCCTTCGTTTTTAAATACAAGTATATATTTAAAACGGGGGTCTTTTTTAAGGACAGTGATTCTTTCATGAAATGCCAGAAACAGGTCTTCAACCGATTTTAAAGACATTGTTGATAAAGTAAGATTGTGATCCGGACATTCGATAAACACCTCATGCGCCCCAATGCCGTTCATTTTATCAAATATTCCTTCTCCTACTCTGTCCAGTTCCCCCTCGGTATTGAGTGCCGGAAACTTATTGGGCACAACTCTCGTTGTCCAGCCCGGGGTATCGGGGCCATTTCCGTTCGATCTGAAGGCCAGAAGCTCCTTCGGCGTAGTATGTTCATTTCCTTCACAAAATGCGCAAAAGCCTCCTTTTTTTGGCGAAACCCGCATACCGAAATCGGATGGTCTCTTGCCCCTTTCAACCGAAATGATAACCCACCTTCCGGATATAGGATCCTTCCTCAGTTCAGGCATTCAAACCTCCACAGAATATAATAGTTATTCGAAATTAGAGCATTTATTAACTCTTAACTGATGCTAAATATTATATCATTTAGGCTATAATTTGCCATGAAACCATCTTTTCATGTAAGGCTTCTCAACAG
>CAZVHL010000023.1:0-9032 GCA_964626925.1 uncultured Nitrospiraceae bacterium | reverse complement strand
CTGATAAGAGAAGCAAAAGAGGAGTTTGAAAGCTAAGAGATCTTTCTGTTAAAACCTTTCTTTGGTATACTTGGAATAGAAATGAATAAATTTTTCTGCAATATCTGCTAAATATAATCAGATGCAAAAGGAGGAAAGCAAATGAAAATAGAACTTGAAGGGACTCTCCTGAAAATGACCCCGGAAAATGACAGGGAGAAAACAGAACTCAACCAGTTGTGGTCTATTATTATAGGATGTGTTAGCGATGGTAAAAAACTTGTGCCTGTGGGAGAGTATCTGCCCGGAGTAAAAGAAGTAGCGGTATTTAATATAGAATGATATTTAAAGTTTTAAATTTTACTTATCAAAGCGTGTGGATTATCGAAAAAAATCTATTATTTTTAATTAAGGAGTTAGGAGGGAATTATGGATAAATATGAATGCCCATGTGGGTATGTTTACGACCCTAATGAGGGAGATCATGAACACGGGATAGATATAGGAACTTCATTTGGAGATTTGCCGGATGATTGGGTATGTCCTCAATGCGGGGCTGGCAAAGAAGTTTTTACTCTAGTGGAATAATTTATCACTTAGATGAGTAAGCCAATTTCCTAGTAGTCATCTTTAGAGTTGCATTGAGATTGTTATTTCCATCTTGTTATCCTCAGCATGAAGAAAGATCCAGGGATACCAATAAGATCTAAAAATCAATGAGCTCGAAACGCGCAGATTTTCATTGATAAAACCAGTCATATCAATAAAATTGGTTCAGTCCCTCGCTTCTAATGTCAGGTTACGCGATCTCTGTGAGTAACCTGTTTAATAACTTATTAGAATTATAAAAAAGCCATTTAATATTTAAGCGCTTTTAATACCGAACATTGTCTCGACAATTACTCCCCCTATATAAAACGTAAAGCCTAATATTAAAAATATCAGAAAAATTAATTTTGACCTGGTCAATTTTGATTTATCTGTTTTTTTCACGATATATACTTAATCATTACATAGCGATACAATTATACAGACCCCGTTTAAGGATGCAATGATTTACTATCATTATTTAATATATCTTTATAGTTCCCGAGGGGAATTGATTTTTCTTTTAAAATAATAAATATCTTGCCATCGGGGCTTCTTTTAAGTTTTGAGTCTCCCGGAAAATGATTTATTATGTCCCCGTTTGAGCTATATAAATTTATTGATCCCGATTTGGTTCGTTTTATGAAAATTCTTTATATTTCAATATATCCTCAATATCTGAGAGTCTTTCTTCTATGCCCTTCTGTTTTCTTGCGTTGATGAATAGGTAGAAAGAAACTCCAAGCCATGCGATCGTGTAGGCGCTGAATAGATAAATCCAGTTATCCATCGTTAATCCTCCGTTCGTTTCTTTAATATCTGCAATCTTTCTTCAATCCTTGCCAGCCTGAACCTGAAAAGGAAAAGAAAGATTGTGAGTAAAATAAAAGTAGCCATACTGAAAAACATGATCTTTTTCATCACAGGGTCAAGTCCGCCGCCTTCCTGTGTGAGAAGGGGGTGTATGGACTTCCACCATTTCGTTGCATATCTGACAACAGGGATATCTATATAACCTATTATCCCCAGCACTGCTGAATATTGCGCTTTTTTGAATTTATCGGCAATTCCGCTCCTTAGAAGAAAGTACCCGATATAGATAAACCAGAGAATAAGCACTGTCAAAAGCCTGGGGTCCCATGTCCACCAGACATTCCATATGGGCCTTGCCCATATGGAGCCTGTAATAAGAACAAGTGTGGAAAAAAGCACCCCGATCTCAGCGGATGTATAGGCAACTGTGTCCCATATGAACTTCTTCTTCCATAAAAAAAGTATGCTTGACACAAACACGCCTGTAAGCGCCATGAATGCTCCCACTGCCAGTGATATATGGAGATAAAAAATTCTCTGCACATCCCCCATTACTTTTTCGGTCGGCGCTACCTTGAATATCAGATAGAAATCCAGAGGTATCATTACCAGAAGACACAGAAAAAGAATTGTCATAATGCGTTTAGTTTCCATCCAGGATCAGTCCTCCATTAAATACCTGAAAAGGAGCAAGGAAACAGCGAGATACAGGACATCAAATACAGCGAGCATCTGTATCCACTTCCATGTTCCGCCTGCATTGCCGTTAAGAACCATTCCCATGGAAGTTACTCCTCCGAGGATAACCGGAATTACTACAGGAAGATAGAGAAAAGGCAGAAGGATTTCACCATACTTTGAAGCGGTTGTCAGAAAAGAAAAAAGCGTACCTACAAGAGAAAATCCGATGGTGCCCAGAACAAGAGGGACAAGCAGTTGAGGGAGCAGTCCTATAATCTTTTCAAAATCAAACAATATTACAAAAGACAGCAATGTGAAGCATTCCATTATCAGAAGGAAAAGAAGATTACTTAATGCCTTTCCTATATAGAAGCTCTCCGGGGAAGCAGGTGAAAAGACTATGCTCAGGTATGCCTCTTCATCCCGTTCAGCCATTGAAGTCCTACCCATCCCCAAAATTCCCGAGAACGCAAAAACTACCCACAGGATTCCGGCTGCCAAAGATGAAACACTGTCTTTGTCCAGATCGAGGGCAATATTAAATATTACGAGGAGGAGCAATGAGAGAAAAAGCATAAGGCTGAGAGACTCCCGGCCCCTTAACTCCAGCAGGATGTCTTTCCTCAGGATTGCAGCGGCATTGCCCATAAATCTCATTTTCCGGTCTCCCCCATGGAATCAAACAACCCGCAAATCTCATCTATCTTCACATCCTCTTTCTTTTTAATAAACAGCAGCCTCCCCTTGTGCAGAAAGGCCACACGCGTTGCAAGTTCAAAGCCCTCTTCCACGAGGTGAGTGGAGAGAATAACTGACTTGCCCTGACTGCTGATCTCCTTTATCTTTGAAAGGATGGATGACCTCCACCTGAGATCAAGCCCTGTAAAAGGCTCATCCAGAATAAAGAGCTTTGGATCTGTAATAAATCCCTTTGCAAGGGCAAGCCTCCTTTTCATCCCCTGTGAAAGCTCGTTGACCGGATCTCTCCGCCGTTCCCACAGCCCGTGCTCTTTTAAAATATTCCTTACGGATTCACCACGATGGTTAATTGAAAAGAGTCTGCATATGAAGTCCATGTTCTCCCCCACCGTGAGCGCATTATAAAGAGAAGTCTTGTGTCCGAGATAAAAGACCTCTTTTCTCATATCACTTTCAGAGTATTTTTTATTGTTATAGAATGCGTTTCCTTCTGTAGGAGACATGATGCCCGATATTATTTTAAGGAGAGTAGTCTTTCCCGCGCCGTTTGGTCCGAAGACTGTAATGGTATCTTTTTTGCCGATACTCATGTCGATTCCGTCCAGGGCGGTATTTGCATAATACTGTTTCCTTACGCCCTTTATTTCTATCAAATTCAAGATTGAAGACTCTCTTCTATTTTTCGGGCCCTGCTTTCAAGGACATCCAGAAATGACTTATAATATCCATTCAGGTCGTCCTCATCAGCCTCACCATTGAGTTTTGCCAGTATTTTTTCCAAGCGTGTTTTTTCCTTCAGCAGTTTCCATCTGTAAATTTTTTTCTTCATTATGACCAGCCCTGTTCCAATCACAATAAAAGCCGCTACGATGGAGGTCTGCCACAGACTGAAGAAACCTTTATAAGAAGGCGCCAATATTTTAAATTTAACAGCTCTTAAGTCATTGCCTTCCCATGCATTGTAGTTCCCATTAACGCCCTGCTGGTCATTGCTTTCTCCTCTATGATTAAGGTTTGTGGATTGTACCTTCCAGTTCTCATTGTTCGATAAAAAAAATGATATTTTTTTTGCAATAGAGCTGTAATCTTCATTATGCAGAGACAAGTCAAACACGCCTATATCGCTTTTTACAAGATACCTGAGAGAGATAGAGTTTTCTCCCGGTATGACCTTTTCATGTGAAGCTATGCCGTCTCCACGCCTATATACACTCTGGCGGTCTAAGCCATTGACGCTCATCAGCATATATCCAGCCGGCAGGGGAATAAACAATGACTTGTTCATTTTCAGTTTATTATCGTATTTCCCCACATATGTAAATTTGCTGTTATTTGAAAAAGTCACGGAGTCGTTTACTTTGATTGTTCTATCATTATAAGGAGTGATCGTAATAGATCTTCCGGTTATCTCTATGCTATCGGCCTTGTCGGTTATTTCATATACGTTGATATCAAAAGAGTATTCTTTCTGCTCCTTTTTTATTTGAACATACGGGAAAGAATAAGAAACCCCCCTGTAATTCACTTCACCCGAGATGCCTTTTGCGGCAAAAACTTCCACTTCTCCCTGAAATGTCCCTGACGCCCCGGTCCTGAATTCATATTCCTCTAAAACCTTTATCTCCCTGTATTTATCTTGCTCAACAGCGAGTATTTTAAAGGGGTAATTGGAGAGTTCCTTGCCTTTTGTGGCATTGGTTACTTTTACTCTTACAGATAACGCAAAGGTATTAGTTGCAATTAATATGAATAGCAATGTTATGAAGATAATTTTTTTCCGCAAATCCTTAACACCTCTTTAGTGATATTTTTTTTAAGGCCTTTTGAAATCTCTTTTCCGGGTTCCAGGATAATTCTTTTTGAAAAATCTCTTTCTTTTTCCATAACCGGGAGCGCCTGTTTTTTTAGAAATTCTCTTGTGGAAGTATAGTCATCCTTGGTCAGCTTGCCCATTTCATATTCAAAATCCAGATCGGATATTGCCCGGATGCTCTCCTTTTTCTCTTCCTGTATCCCGGCAAGAGATCCCCTGTTTATAAATGGCCAGTAACTCTCGTTTACAAGGGGGACAAAAATATAGATGAGAAAAGCCAGGATTAAAATAAAAAAGATCACAAGCATCATTCGACCTCCATTCCTTTTAGATGTAAAATAATGTCTTTTTCAAGGACGCCGGCTTCTTCCTCTCTCCTTCTTCTAGGCAGCACTGCCCAGGTGGTGCCAAACATGATTACTCCCGTGCCTATCCATATCCACGAAATCAGAGGGTTTATCACAACCGTTAACGTAATGGAGCCGTCCCTGCTCCAGCCGCCGAGAATTAAATAAAGGTCTTCAGCCAGACCGGTCAATATGGCGACTTCTGTCGTTGGCTCCTGTTCTCTCTTCTTGTAAAACCTCTTCTCCGGTCTCAGAGAGCCTTTGAATTTTCCTGAATTGTAAACTTCTATCAGTGAGCCTACTCCTTCATAGTTCCACTTTTTCCTGGTTATCAGGTCTGTATACTTAAGGCGATAATCTTTTATCGTGACCTCCTGTCCTTTGCTTAATACAAAATCTTCCTTATACTGGAAATATCCATAACCGGCAAGCCCCAGCACTATTAAAACCATTCCGGCATGAATGATAAATCCCCCGTACTTTCTCCTGTTTCTTGTAACAAGAGTCAGGAACGATGAGGGCCATCCTTTTTCACTGTTCTTTACGCCGGCCTTTGTGCCGAGATAAAACTCTCTGAGCAGTGTTGTTATGGCAAAGACAGAGAAGGAAAAGAAGAAGACAGGCATAAAGCTCCTGATACCTGAAATATACAGGACCGGCAAAGTCAGGGCTGTTAATGAAAAGGGGAGCAGAAAATTCTTTAATATCCCCTTTG
Organism: uncultured Nitrospiraceae bacterium; assembly: GCA_964626925.1. Lineage (GTDB taxonomy): Bacteria > Nitrospirota > Thermodesulfovibrionia > UBA6902 > UBA6902 > CAZVHL01. The sequence goes on along the minus strand of CAZVHL010000023.1, from coordinate 3,397 downwards.
AAGAGGTCTTGCGCCATCCAAGTAGAGGACATACACCCATCAACAATATGAGCAGGAGAAATAACGGCGCATTAATAGTGTTAAAAAAAGGAGGCCCTACCGATATTTTTACGCCCTTTATCGCCTCCGAGATCAGAGGAAAGATCGTGCCCCAGAAAGTGGCGAAACATATCCCGACAAGGATTAAATTATTGTACAGGAAAGAGCTTTCTCTCGAAAGAAAGGCTTCGATCCTCGGGTTTTGTTCCTTCAGTTTTTCATATCTGGTCCATATGAGATATGTCCCTGCAGCCAGGACCAGGATTAAAAAACCCAGAAAGACAAAACCTACAGGCGACTGTCCGAAGGCGTGTACCGAGGAGATAATCCCGCTCCTTGTAATAAATGTACCAAAAATGCATAACGAGAATGTCAGCAGGATCAGTGAGACATTCCATATCTTGAGCATTCGCCTCTTCTCCTGGATTATTACGGAGTGAAGAAAGGCCGTTGCAGTAAGCCAGGGCATAAAAGAAGAGTTTTCAACGGGGTCCCATCCCCAGACGCCTCCCCAGCCAAGCTCTTTATAAGCCCACCATCCCCCGAAGATTATCCCGATAGTCAGGAATATCCATGAAAACAGGATCCAGGTCCTTGTCTTTTTTATCCACCATTCGCCTAAATCTTCCATAACAAGGGCAGCCATGGCAAAGGCAAAAGGGACGGTAAATCCGACATAGCCGAGATAAAGCGCCGGGGGGTGAAAGACCATGCCGGGGTTCTGGAGTAAAGGGTTAAGGCCGTTGCCGTCAGCGGGGAATGTGGCCATCATTTCAAAAGGAGGGGTCACAAAGTTGACAAGCACAAGAAAGAACATCGATGTCAGGTTTAGAAAAACAAGCGTATATGGAAGATATAGTGAATTGGCTCTGTGTTCGTCCCGTTGCACCACAATAAACGTAAAGAGAGAAAGGAGCCATCCCCAGAACAGGAGGGAGCCTTTCTGCCCCGCCCACAATCCTGTAATCTTGTAAAAGACCGGGAGGGCCTTTTCGGAATAGGATGCAACGTATTCAATTCTAAAGTCATCCATGATAAAAGCGTATACAAGAAAGGAACAGGCAAATGTCATGAAGGCAAAAATACCTTTTGTCCCCCTGTATGACATCTCAATAAACCTTCCATCCTTTTTTTTGATACCGATTATCAGCCCTATGAAAACAAGGATGGAGAGGATTAAAGAAAACAGCAATGAATATTTTCCAAAATCAATCATGCCTCTCCTTCTTTCTTTTCATACTTTGAAGGACATTTCACAAGGAGCTTTTTTGCTTCAAATATTCCTTTTTCCATGTTATAGGAGCCTTCGGCGACAAGGGTAACACCTTCCTGTTCAAGCATGTCTGGCGGGGGGCCTTTATATATAACATCAAGTCTGGGAGAATCTTCATTATCTTTATCCTTTAATATGAAATTAAGTGTCAGAGCTTTAATTTCATAATTTACACTGCCAGGGACAATCTCACCGTTAACCCTGACTTTCCCGTGTCCCATCTCATCAAGCTTTTCAAAGAGCTCCGACACCTCAAGATAATACATGCTGCCTTCCCTCATCCCAAGCAATACGAGATATATAAAAGCAGTTATGATTAAAAGCACTGAAAACACAATTGTGATCTGCCTTCCTTTCATTTTTCAACCTCCATATCCGGTTCTTCTGTTAGCCCTCTTATCAGGGACTGCCTTTTTGGATCGGTCCAGTCACCGGGCCCGATCTCAACAAAAGCAACTTTGCCTTTTTTATCAATTATGAAAGACTCGGGTACTCCTGTGGTCCCATAAAGCAGCTGAATAGAGCCGGATGTATCGAGTAGCGCAGGGAATGTGTAACTATGCTTCTTCATATATGGCGCTACTGCCTTCCCGCCGGCAGCGTCTATGCTTACAGCCAGAATCTCAAAGTCGTCTCCCCTGAACTTTTCATATAACATCTGCATGGTAGGCAGCTCCTCTTTGCACGAGGGACACCATGTTGCCCAGATGTTTATAAATACAACCTTTTTCCCATAGAAGTCGGACAAAGAAACTTCTTTTCCTTCAAGATCAGGAAATATAAAATCCCTTGCCTGCTCTCCGATTGAAGGACGTGACTTTTTCTTTCTGCCATCTTCCTGTTCATTCATTAATGCGATCACAGCCGCTGCGATTATAATGATGACCGGTAGCCATATTAAGAGCTTCAACAGGCGCTTCATGTCAAAGTTCCTTTCATTTTATTCACCTTCCCTGAACCTGCGCACCTCATCTTCCAGGAGGGCGTCTATTTCAGGATTAACATCATTAGGCACGGTATCTTCTACACGGGTTTTTTTACGCCACAGAACAAGGAAAATTCCAACTATCAGGAACAGGTCCAGCACCAGGAAATAAGGGAACCACCATGCAATGAAATAAAAACCTTTTTTTGACGGCTGAGCCATGATTTTCGGTCCGTAAACATCTTCAAAATAAGCAAGAATAAATTCTTTGCTTTCTCCCTTTGCAAGCCTGTCTTTAATAAGCTCCTTCATCTGCTCTGCCTGCGCAGAGGGGCAGTTGGTCAGCGTATAAACGTAATCACATCCGGGACTCATGATCAGATCCGCAACTTCGTCAAGTTGCATACGGGATACTTCTCTACCGTAGGATGTATTTGAGCTTAATAAAAGAAGCAAAAGTAAAAAGTAAATTGCTTTGTGTTGTACCGTTTTATTATGAAATTTAAAATCCTGTTTACACATAGGTCACTCGACTAAAATTTTATCTATTTTAAAAAATCAATATGAAATAAATATAAATTCATTCCTTCCTGATACCTAAAGAATAGAGAAGTTAGGGAACAGCCCAACGAATCTAGTTATCATATTTGTCATAAGCATAATACCAAATACTATAAGGAGCAGCCCGCTTATAATCATGATCACTCTCATGTGTTTCAATAGTTTCTTTGAGTGAGTCAGGAATGTATTCATTGCGAGCGATGACAAAAGAAAGGGTATTCCAAGACCAATGGAATAAACCGAAAGGAGTTTGACCCCGTAAGTCACAGAGCCCGACGAACCTGCGTACATGAGTATGGAGCCGAGTATGGGGCCTATGCAGGGGGTCCATCCTGCCCCGAATGTCATTCCTACTGCAAATGTCCCGACATATCCTGCCGGTTTGAACTGCATATGGAGTTTCTTTTCCTTCATGAGAAAATCAAGCTTCAGAAAGCCTGCAACAAAGAGACCAAAGATAATTATCAATGCCCCTCCAATGATCCTGATATGCTCCTGGTACACAAAGAAAAGCCTTCCGACAGCGGATGATGACGCTCCCAGAAGAATAAAGATAAAAGAAAATCCCAGAATAAAAACAAGAGAGTTCGTCAAGGTCA
>CAZVHL010000022.1:0-16192 GCA_964626925.1 uncultured Nitrospiraceae bacterium | reverse complement strand
GCTTGAATGCTTCCATCTCCGGCCTGTTAATTGTTTCCATAATTTCCTCTTGCCCTAGAAGAAGGATCTGAAGAAGCTTGGAAGAGGCTTCTTCAATATTGTTCAGCAAGCGAATACCATTGAGAGTATCGTCTGTCATCATATGTGATTCATCGATTATCATGAGACATTTATTGCCTTCAGAATTAATTTTTATGAGAGCATCTTTTATATCCCTTATAATAAATACTCTCTCGGATGATGCAGGTTTCAGCCCAAGTTCCTGTGCAAGAAACTGAAAAAGGGCTGTGCTGGTTTCTGGAGGTTCAGCCATCCATATGAGTCTCAGATCATTAGAAAATTCAGAAATTATCATCTGACTCAGGGTTGTCTTTCCAGAACCTATCGGCCCGGTTACAACCATCAAACCCCGGCCTGCCTTTAAAGAGCCTCTTATTCTGTTATGGATCCTTGCATGATCACCTTCATCAAAAAAGAAGGCCGGATCAGGCACATTTTCAAAAGGCAACTTATTGAGACCAAAATGTTCAGTATACATATGACCTTAAAACTCCTCGCCTTCAGGTGAAAGCTTTACCTCAACCCTGCGATTATTAATTCTACCCACAGCTGTTTCATTAGAATCTATCGGTCGACTGTCGCCATATCCGACCACAGATATACGCTCAGGGGCTATGCCGTTCTTCACTAAAATTGAGGCTACAGCCTTTGCCCTCAGAAAAGATAATTCCATATTATCGATATAACGCTTTCCAAGAGATCGCCTTATAGGCATGTTATCAGTATGTCCCTCGATAACTACACGATGATCAGGTGATGCCATAATATCTGTGACTATAAGCTGCACAGTATTAACAAGATCTTCACTGATTCCAACCTGCCCGGAACGAAATGCTCCACTCCCTATCACTGCTAAGATCCTTGCCTTTTTTGCAGGTCTTTCTGTTTCAGCATTTAATTGACCTTCTTTTTCATCAATCAAGAGCTTATCCTCTAACTTGGCGATAGTGGCCTGCAACTCTTTAACTAATGCCTGATTGATCGCTTGTTCCCTGGCAAGTTGAACTGTTATATCTTCTGCTTTGGGTGAAAGATCTTTTGACTCTACTACTTGAGGTTGTTTCTGATAATAACTGTTATTTACAGGAATCCCTAATGCCCGGTATATGACAAAACCGGAAAGCATGTAGAGTAAAATAGATATTGTAATTATAAAGTTACGCATAATAGAGTAATCGAATTAATATGTTACAAACTTTAGTGTATCTTAAATAAAGTTATACATTATTTCAATAAATTAAGAGTGGAAAATAATCTTATAAAAACAATATATGTCCCCATTAGTTAATGACAGTATTACTGGAATGACAGATTATTCATGAGATATTGTTTTTGATTTTGAGACGTTATAACACTTATACTTATAACATATGATTTCTATTATCATTCCAACGTATAACTCCTCCAGGTTTATGCCAAATCTTTTAGATTCAATTTTCAAACAAGCCGTGAATGACATGGAAGTCCTGATCGTGGATGATTGCTCAACTGACAACACAATCGAAATTGCAAACAAATACCCTGTCAGGATAATTCAGATGTCAACAAATTCCGGCCCTGCAAAGGCAAGGAACCTGGGTGTCGTTGAGGCAAAGGGAGACATAATATTTTTTCTTGATTCGGATGTTCTGGTGCTTGACGGAACGATCAAAGAAGTCGAAAATTATTTTAATCAAAATCCAGATGCAAAGTGTATAATCGGCATCTGTGCTACTAAACCGCTGAATCAAGGTTTTGTTCCTGCGTATATGGCAATGTTTGAATATGTTCATCTCATTGGCCAGCAGTATGCTAAAGTGAGCGTTTTTGCTCCAAGGTGCGGTGCGATAAAAAAACAGCTCTTCCTTGATATAGGCAGTTATGATGAAAGTTACAGAGGGGCAGATGTAGAAGACTTTGAACTGGCCAGGAGGATAAATAAAGTTGACTGCATAATTTTAAATCCCAAATTAATTGTACGGCATCAATTCGCAAATTTCAGGCAGGCATTAAAGATATATTTCAGACGGACAGTTATGTGGGTGCACTTATTCTTTAAAGAAAAGCAGCTTGATAATGCAGGGCCTACTTCGCCGAGCAATGGTATCTCGGCAATCTGTGCATTTTTCAGCTTTCTCTCTCTGTTTGTTATTACTCTAATAAGTTTTGCAAAGTACATGTTTTTGTTTTTCACAGTTAGTTATCTGTTGTCAAATCTAAAATGGTGGAACTTCATGCGTAATGAGGCAGGGTTGCTGTTTGCTGTCAAGGCCCTCTTTCTGAATTATTTTCTGGGCATCGAGATTATGATTTCAGCTATATACGGTGTTGTCAGTTATCCCTTTGCGAACAAACAGATGTTACCTGGATAGACTTATGGTAAATAATTTTGTTGTATTAGCATATGCAAATGCCAGTCCATTTCCTTATCACGCATGGACACCATTGGCTATTCTTTCTCTCGGCTCTTATCTGGAACAGCATGGTATAGAGGTTGAGTACTTTGATGAAAGAATTCACAAGAAAGAGCGATTCAAGGAATTAGTAAAGAAAAATCCCCTGCTGGTCGGTCTTTCCACCATGACCTGCTTTCAGATAAAAAACACCTTAAGCCTTGCGAAATTAGCACGCCGGATTAATCCCGCAACACCTCTTGTATGGGGAGGTACCCACCCATCAATGATGGCAGAGCAGACACTTGAATCCGGTCTGGTCGATTTTGTGGTTAAGGGTGAAGGTGAGCAGACACTGCTCGAACTTGTGCAGGCATTGCAGAAGGGCAACTCTGAATTAAGTGATATCAGCGGTCTTGGCTGGAAAAAGAATGCTGAAATCATAATGAATAAAGACAGAGGGTTTCTGGACATTGAAGATCTTCCATTTCCGTATGATGGCAAGGGAAAGGAGATATTACTGGAATATGTAAGCAGAGGTGGGGATACACTCGAGAATATAGGGTATGAGTCTTCAAGAGGATGTCCTCATAAATGCGGCTTCTGTTATAACGTTTATTTTCATAAGAATGTCTGCAGGGTGAAAAGTCTTGAAAAAGTGCGTGGTGAATTACTGAAACTTAAAGAACTCGGCGTTTACAAGATGACTTTTTATGATGATACCTTCCTGGCCGGCAAAAAAGATATGATTCATGATATCTGTGACCTGTTAAAAGAACTCGATTTTAAATGGATAGCCAATGTAAGAATAAATACATTTAATCCGGAACTGCTGCAGAAGTTTAAGGACAGCGGTTGTGTATATCTCTTTTTTGGTGTTGAGTCTCCTGATGACGAAATTCTTAAATTCATCAGAAAAGGCCAGAACAGGCGAATGATTGATGAAGGGATAGCAGTTGTATCTCAGGGAACTATCCCAACCCTGTATTCATTAATAATCGGTCTCCCAAATGAGACAGAGGAGCAGATGAACAGAACCCTTGACTTTGCGGATGAGATCCGCAGAAGACATCCTGGCGCAGAAGTTCCTATCCAGCCTTATGTGCCATTACCCGGCACATCATTATATGAAGAAGCATTGAAGGCAGGATTTAGACCTCCTTCACACCTTGAGGGATGGAAAAATTTTACCAATGATGAAGTAAGAACCCCATGGATAAAAAATCCTAAATTATTGCATGCAATATACATAAACTCTTTCCTGGCCTTCCGATACGAAAGATTTCTCAAGAGTTTCTGGAGTAATCTTGTCTTCGGCCCCCTGCACAAGTTGTCACTTTGGCGATGGAAAAACAGGAATTTTCATTTTTTTGTTGAACTTTATTTATACCTTACCTACAAACGACTGGGACGTTTCTTTATCTTCCTGGAAAAAACTTTCAAAAGCTGATTAGTTATCTTCTGTCTTCCATAGAAGCATTGTTAATTCCGGCATACAGATTTCTCGTTTTTTTATTATAATGTAAAACCATGTCAACAATATCCGTACTCCCAGAAATATTAATTAATAAAATCGCTGCAGGTGAAGTGATAGATCGCCCGGCATCTGTAGTACGAGAACTGGTTGATAATTCTATTGATGCAGGAGCTACACAAATTCATATTGATGTACTTCACGGCGGCAAAAAACTGATTAAAGTATCTGATAATGGGCAGGGGATGGACATAGATGACGCCAGACTGTGTTTTGAGAGACATGCCACCAGCAAGATAGTGCGTGAAGATGACTTGTTTGATATCACCACTCTTGGTTTCAGGGGAGAAGCATTACCCGCAATAGCATCTATATCGAAAGTTATACTTATATCATCAACCGCTAATGCGCCTGCAGGAGTAAAAGTAGAAATCGAGGCAAATAATAAGATAAATACTTCTGATGCTCCTCCGGTTCAAGGCACAGCCATCGAAATACGGGATATATTTTATAACACCCCTGCAAGGAAGAAATTTTTAAAAACAAACCCCACTGAGCTCTCTCATATTATCGAAACCGTGACCCAGAAAGCATTTACATTTCCGGGCATATCATTCTCCTTAATGCATAACAACAAAGAAATACTGGACGTCCCTGTTGCCTCGGATCTTAAAGAGAGATTCAAACAGATTTATGGAGAAGACTTCACAAATGAATTCCTGGAGTTCAAAACAACCGGGAAGATAATTAATCTAACAGGGTTCTGCTCATCTGCAAAGTGCACAAGGGCTTCAAGGAGTCATCAATTTATATTCGTAAATAACCGGCCTGTTAAAAATCCGACTATTAACCACGCCGTCTATAGTGCGTACAGCAATATTATTCCCAAGGATAAACACCCGGCATATTTTCTGTTTCTGGATATTGATCCTAAAATCGTTGATGTAAATGTTCATCCGGCAAAGCGGGAGGTGCGATTTGAACGACCGGACGAAATTCATAGAGCAGTTTCTGCAACTATATATGAGACGCTTAATCCAGGATCGAGCACAAAGACAGATGTTGCGTCATATGCGGATACTTCAGGGAGTTACGCAGTACCAGATTTCAGGGTCAACTCTCAAAACGTGCCGGTTGTAAGTGAGGCGGTACAGGGTTTGTTGAAAGATTCACAGACAGATATTTTTAGATCGGGCATTACACCTGATATTTCAGTTTTTTATTATATCGGAGAAGCCTTTATCGCAAGAACTTCAGACAACGGCCTTGAAATTATTGACCAGCATGCTGCCCATGAAAGAATCCTTTATGAGCGCTTCCTTAATAAAACATCTATCGAGACAGACACCCTTTTCCTGCCCATCAGAATTGAATTGCCTGCAAAGGAGTACAATCTCATTATCCGAAACAAAAAATTGTTTCATGGTCTTGGGCTTGACATAGAAGATTTCGGAAACAATAACATTATAGTCAGGGCAATTCCCAAAGAACTGAAAAAAGCTGAAATGAATGAACTTCTGCTCGACATAGCTTCAGGAATTCTGGAAGAGGAAACCAGCGGCATTAAAGGCGAACTTACAGCGCAATCAATATTAAAAAAAGTAGCGGCAAGAATGGCATGTCATAAATCAGTAAGAGGAAGCGAGCCTTTGAACAATGAGGAATTGACAGTAATGATGTCTGACCTCGAAAAGACCGAAGCTCCTGACAGATGCCCGCATGGCCGTCCAACCAGGATTTTCCTCTCTATTGATGATCTTAATAAGATGTTTAAGAGAAAGTGATGGTACATTGTCAGGATTATGAATTGCCTTCAAAACAAGAAAGTCATAATCATCCTCGGCCCTACAGGAGTAGGTAAAACAGGTCTTTCAATCCTGCTCGCTAAAAAGCTCAATACTGAAATTATCAGTGCTGATTCCATGCAGGTATACCGGCATATGGATATAGGTACAGCCAAACCTTCATTAGCTGAACTAAAGGCTGTTCCCCATCATTTAATTAACATATTGTCACCTGAACAGAAATTCAGCGTCGGTTTATTCAGAGAAAAAGCGGTAAAAGTAATAGACAGCCTGCATGGTATGGAAAAAATCCCTTTGCTGGTCGGTGGAACAGGGCTCTACATACGGTCGCTTACCAGGGGACTGTTTGAAGGACCTGGAGCAGATGATTCATTAAGAAAGAAAATGGAAGACGAAGAAAAGAACTATGGCGAGGGCTATCTCTATAATAAACTTTTTGCTGTAGATCCGGATGCAGCAGAAAAAATTAACCCACGCGATACAAGAAGAGTTATCAGAGCCCTTGAGGTTGCATTTATAGACGGAAATAATATATCTGAAAGTCAACGACTTTCTACAATACCTTCTGATTATAATTTTTTTAAAATTGGTTTATTGAGAGACAGGAAAGAACTCTATAAGATTATTGAAGAGCGAATTGACAGGATGATCGAGAAACATCTTTTAGATGAAACAAAAGAGCTTTTAACATTTAATCCAAACAGAACCGCCCTGCAGGCTCTTGGATATAAAGAGATGAAACTTTATATTGATGGTGATGTTGATATGGAAGAGGCAGTTAGGCTCATTAAAAAAAGAACAAAGATGTATGCTAAAAGGCAGTTTACCTGGTTTAAAAAAGAGCCCGGGATAATCTGGGTTGATATATCGGGAATTTTCGATAAGGAAAAAATTTATTCAAAAGTTTTAAAAGATGTTGAATTTCTGAAAAAATTGCTTTATCGTAATTAAATAACAGGAGATGCCTAATGAGCAATGGCGAGCATAAGCTTCAGGACATTTTTTTAAATCATGTGAGGAAAGAAAAAATTCCTGTAACAATTTTTCTCATAAATGGCACTCGGCTTAGGGGCACTATAACCGGTTTTGACAAGTTTGCGATTACTCTTAAGCACGATGTACAGCAGCTTGTTTATAAACATGCCGTCTCCACAATCTCACCAGAGAAAAACTTCAATTTAAGAACAGATTCTTCAAGTTAGGAAATTTTGGAAGCCTCTTCACGAAATCCGCTGTTGACAGTGGATGCAATTATCGAAATAGATAACGGGATAATCCTAATAAAAAGAAAAAACCCCCCTGCAGGCTGGGCCATTCCGGGCGGCTTCGTTGATTATGGTGAAACGCTCGAGGAAGCAGCAATTAGAGAAATGAAAGAAGAGACAAGTCTTGATGTAAACTTGGGCAGGCAGTTCCATACATATTCTAATCCCGATCGAGATCCAAGGCATCATACAGTTTCAACAATCTTTATCGCCACCGCAACGGGCACACCTAAAGCCGCAGATGATGCTATAGATATAGGTGTTTTCACCAAAGATAATCTACCTGAAGATATCGCTTTTGACCACCGACAGATTCTTGAAGATTATTTTGAAGGGAAGTACTAAAGGGTTCAAGGGTTCGAGTGAAATTATTTGTTTTCTTAATTTGAATCCTTATCCAGTTCTATTTTGATCAATTTTCCTTTAGCATCAGCAACTAATATATTATCTGCAATCACAGCCTTTGCATAAATCTCTATAGTCTTTCTTGTATTTCTTACCATCTCAGCAATAAATGTAATCTTCTCTCCTACAGTAACGGCCTTTCTTAATCGTATATCCATGTGAGCAGTAACAGCTGGCAAGTCCATTTCAATCGCCAGTTTAACCATAACTTCATCAAGCAGAGTCGATATGATACCGCCGTGTACAATATTCATATATCCCTGATGCTTTTTTTGTGAAGTAAATTGCGTGGAGATGGTTTTCCCGGTAAAAGTAAAATCTAATCTCAGGCCTATAGGATTTTTCGGTCCGCAAACAAAGCAGTATCCATCGTCAGTAAATTTCATTATAAACTTTGTGTATTCTCGTTATTCTGGGTAAGTAGATTATAATTGGAAACCTTAAATCAGTCAAAAACATCTTTGTGATAATATTATGCTATGCAGCAGATTAAAGACACTCTAGACAAATTCTATAATGAATTTAATTTTAACGAGCGTCTCACCCACGACCCAATCTCTTTCCCTCATAAATATGTGCAGTCTAATGATATAGAAACCTCAGGTTTCATCGCTTCCTGTTTTGCCTATGGCAAAGTTACGCTATTCATGCCTGTAATAGAAAAAATTCTAAAACCCGGCGGCAATCATCCTGCAATATTTTTCAGGCAGTTCTTATTGAAAAAGGATTCTGAATATCTAAGTGGTGTTAGATACAGATTTAATAAAGAAAGAGATATCCTTTGTTTTGCTTATATGTTAAGCAAAGCGCTAAGAACCTGGGGATCACTGAAGAGGCTCTTTTACCACTTCTATAATGAAGACAATGAAGATATACAGGCCGCGCTTATCGGTTTCATCGATTATTTCTTGCATATTGACACCTCACCAGTATATGGGGAAAATATTAAACCTTATGGACTTATGCAGTTGTTCCCCTCACCAGCAAGAGGCAGCGCATGCAAAAGAATGAACCTGTTTCTCAGGTGGATGGTTAGAAAAAATGATATTGATTTTGGTATATGGGATAAGATTCCGCCTTCAAAATTAATTATTCCTCTTGACACGCACATAGCTAAAATTTCTCATTGTCTGGGCCTGACGAAACGGTCATCTCCAGACTGGAAAACTGCAAAAGAAATCACCAATTCTCTACATGAGTTTGATCCTGAAGATCCTCTGAAATACGATTTTGCGCTTTGTCACTATGGCATATCAGGATTATGTAAAGGAGAAAAAGATATTGATGTATGTTCATCATGCGTTCTGTCAGGCAGAGTTCCCCTGCCTGAGAAGTAACCAGTAAAATTATCTGCTATGATTTATCTCATATACAGAAGTATGATTTTCTGATTACATAAATGTATGATTGCTAATATCTACTCAAGAAATGAGTATCATATTTAGATTGCACTGGAGGAATTATGGAAACACTTGACTTAAAAAAACTAATCAAATTTAATCCTGATAAACTCTCGAGGGAAATGCTCGCAGATAAACCGGAAATGAGAATTGCGTTGATGTGCCTTGAGCCCGGCCAAAAATTAACGCCTCATAAGGCACCATTACGTCTTTTAATGTATGTTGTTGAAGGAAAAGGCACTATTACTGTTGGTGATGAGACGATTGTAGCGGACGAGAAAACAGCCATTCCCTGTGACCCTATGGTGTCTCATGGTTTTAATGCAGACCAGGGAGAGAGGCTTGTTGTCATGGCTATTGTAACACCTGTAGACTAAATGAACCATTAAGGCATTCAATCTTAGAAGAGTCATGTTTGTCATAATCAAGTCTTGCAATAAATGTCTATATGTGGGGTTTTAAAATTAGAAAATTATGATACAATATGGACAATCTGTAACAGCTCAAAATATAATTCAACAGAAACAGCCTGATAAATCGGGCCATATATTTAATTTTTGGAGGTTAATATGAAAAAGCCAGTTGTAAACTACGATGAATGTACAGGATGCGCTACATGTGTAGAAATCTGTCCAGAGGTTTTTGAACTTCGCGATGATGAAAAGGCATATGTAATTGCAGAGGACAAGTGTGATACATGTGACTGTCAGGAAGCTGCTGATACGTGTCCTTCCGAAGCAATAACCTTTGAAGAATAGAAACTGTTCGACTGATGCCCTGTTAGCAATTTAGAACAAATCGTAAAACGGGGCATTTCTTTTCCCTCCATAACATATCTTTATCTTTCAATAAAATAAAGTATTTCCCCACAATTTGATTTTGAAAATGAATTTCAATTTCCTTGACAACTGACCAAGGTTGCGCGTATAATACTTTCGAATGTCAATGGGGAATCGTTCTACACACAATCCGAAGAAATCTCAAAAAATTTCAGAAAAAAAAGAGAAGTTAATCTCCTTTCTGAAAGAGAAAGGATTTAAATCAACCAGACAACGGGATATCATCGCCACTGAATTTCTAAAAACCGGGGAACATGTCACTGCAGAAGACCTTTACAGGAAGATTAACAGAAAGCATAAAGATATTGGCTTGACTACTGTGTACAGGACATTGAAACTTTTAAAGAAGTCAGGACTTGCCACAGAAAGTATATTCGCAGATAATCTTACCCGATATGAACCCCTTTCGGAAGATGACCATCATGATCATCTTGTGTGTCTGGATTGCGGATCAATTACAGAGTTTGAAAATTCAAAGATCGAAAGATTGCAGGAAAAAATTGCCGATGAATTTGGTTTTCATACTGTATCACACAAAATGGATTTATATGGGTATTGCAGTGAATGCAGAAATCGCACAAAGAAATGAATCAGGATCTATGAAATAAATGCACGATCATTGCCACTCTAATAATACTGTAAAAAGTAGTGCCCCAAGTTTGTGCCTTGTAGGTAATCCCAATGTAGGCAAGAGTGCGATCTTCGGACTTCTAACAGGTCGTTATGCGACAGTCTCAAATTATCCTGGAACTACTGTTGAAATAACCTGTGGAGAGGCATCAATACACGGCCTGAAATATCAGATTGTCGATACCCCCGGTGTGAACAGTCTTGTCCCGATGAGCGAGGATGAAAAAGTTACAAGAGACATTCTTCTGGATAAAAAGCATGATGTGGTCATTCATGTTGCTGATACAAAAAACATCAAGAGATCTCTTTTCATAACGCTTCAATTGGTTGAGATGGCGTTGCCCCTGATCATTGACCTCAACATGAAAGATGAAGCATCTGACAGGGGGATAACTATAGATGAAAGCATGCTTAGTGACCTGCTTGGGATAGAGGTCGTCTCAACAATAGCTGTCCAGAAAAAGGGCATTTCATCTCTGAAAAAAGTCGCTGACAAACCAAGGGTTTCAAATTATAAATTCTCTTATGACGACAATATTGAAAATCATATATCGAAACTCGAGCCATTATTACCCAATGCATATATTTCCAAAAGATCGATCGCCCTCATGATACTTTCAGGTGACGAGACCCTTAGGGATTGGCTTTTAACAAACCTGCCATCAGATACTATAAAGGAGCTCGAAGCGATACGGGACAGTTTATCAGTAAAATATTCGCAGCCTGTTAGTTACGTTATCAGTCAGCAAAGGATTAAATGTGTTGATAACATAGCAAATCAAGTTCTGACAAAAACTGCCCAGAGAGAAAAAGGGTTAGCAGGTTTTCTTGCTGAGAAATCGACTCACCCAGTATGGGGATTCCCATTTCTTCTGCTTGTGCTTTATGTTATTTATGAGTTTGTCGGTGTCTTTGGTGCCGGCACTCTCGTAGATTATATGGAAAATGTGGTTTTTGGGGAATACCTGAATCCCTGGGCTGAGAAAATTGTTACATCATTTATCCCAATCGAGTTTGTTCAGGAACTACTGATCGGGCCTTACGGAATAATTACAATGGCACTTACGTACGCCGTTGCAATAATTCTTCCGATAACAACAACTTTTTTCATCGCTTTTTCAGTAATGGAAGATTCGGGTTATTTACCCCGTCTTGCTGCCATGTTGAATAAGGTGTTCCGTGCGATGGGGCTGAACGGTAAAGCGGTACTTCCAATGGTACTTGGACTTGGTTGTGACACTATGGCCACCCTGACCACAAGAATTCTTGATACTCCAAAAGAACGGCTTATCGTAATCCTGCTTCTTGCATTGGGAGTGCCATGCTCAGCACAGTTAGGTGTAATTCTCGGAATGTTTGGCAAGCTGCCTGTTGAGGCGGTACTTATCTGGGGATCATCATTAGTATCAATAATAATCCTGGTAGGATTTATATCTTCAAAAATTATACCAGGCCAGAGTGCTGATTTCCTGCTCGAACTTCCCCCAATCAGGTTGCCGCAAATTTCTAACGTTCTTGTAAAAACCCTGTTTCGCATTGAATGGTATTTAAAGGAAGCTGTGCCTCTTTTTGTGCTTGGGACACTAATATTATTTACTGCTGATAAGTTAGGTATATTACCGTATATTCGGGAGATCTCTTCTCCTATCATTGTAACAGTACTGGGATTACCGGCAGAGGCTACGGAATCCTTCATAATGGGGTTCCTTAGAAGAGATTATGGAGCAGCCGGTCTCTTTTCACTTCAGGAGCGGGGACTACTGAATACTGAGCAGGTGGTTGTCAGTATGGTAACCATAACGCTTTTTATCCCGTGTATTGCAAACCTGTTTATGATTATCAAGGAAAGAGGCTTAAAGACAGCATTGATTATAGCGGCTTTTATCTTTCCATTTGCGATCATTACTGGAGGCGTACTGCACAGAGTGCTTTTATGGTTAAATATCTTTTAATCTATCAATTTTTCAGATATGACATATATTAAGAAGGTAACGAAAAGAGAATCCAGGATATTCTGGATACTTACTGTCTCGTATATGGGCCTCATCTTTTTCCTTTCATCACTCCAGGGTTTCAGATTGCTTGAACTTCCTAAAAATTCTGACAAGTTTATCCATATGGTCGCTTACATGCCACTGGGATTTCTGTTTTACATGTCTCTCATAAAGAGCGGTTTCAGGCGATATGGATTTGCAGTGGCTATGATTCTTACAGTTTTATATGGTGTTACTGACGAATTTCACCAGGCATTTGTGCCTGGGCGGTATGCTACTATCGGCGACGTTATGGCTGACTCCATTGGGGCACTGCTAGGATGTCTCGGCGCACGCTTTATAAAAAAACGATAGATAATTTATTTTATGATCTTTTTCCGGGAAAGGTGTTTGGTCTTTTCCACCCGTTCCTCAGGATCATGAAAAAACTTGAACCTGAAAAGTGCATCCAGACCATGACAGTCGATACATACAAGGTTATAAGTATGCGGCCTGAGAAAGCTATTTGTTGCTGACCCTTCAATATTAATACCTTGCCCTTTAGCCCTGATTTTCGGATCCCATTGATGGACATTATGGCAGGAGGAACAGGAAATATCCCCGACTGACATATACGCACCCGAAATCCTGTTAAATAGCGGAAAATAATTTAAACTGTCTTTAATATCTCTTCCCACATTTGTTATCAGCATGCCTTTGGGATGAGAATCTATTTCTGGAATTTTACTTTTACCTGATCCGTTCCTCGAATGACATGAATTGCACATCTTGTCCACAATACTCGAACCATTAGCAAAACCCTGAGCCCAAAACTTCAATTTATTTGGACTATTGTGGACAAGATGGCATACCCCACATGTCCCTGATTCAGCAGGTGTCTGACCGGATACATTGCGCGATAAAGGAGCTGTCACCATGAGGTCATGATCAGTTTTCTCTACATTGATTTGTTCAGGATGACAATTTTTGCATAATTCCGCTGAAGGGTAATTCTCAAGTCTCAAAAAACTATTTTCAGAAGTTCCTTCAATTTTGTAATGTTCATCCGTAATGATTTTAACCGGATCCCAGCGGTGAGGATCATGGCACGTTTCGCAGGTCATTAAGCCTTTTGCTGATACATTTCCCATTTCATCAAAAAGCGGTAGAGTCGTCGAAAGCCCTTTTTCATATGGTGAGATGTTTACGGGGTGTGAAAACTCCTTTACCACTTTTTTATTCGCTACCCCTTTTTCATTATGGCAGCCTATGCACAAATCCTGCACTACATTTCCTGTATGCATCTTGATATTTCGAGCCCAAAGATAACCTTTCTGCCCTCCATGTACCAGGTGACACACCCCACAAGTACCTGATTCATCAGGGGTCTGATTGAGGGAGTTTTTGATATCAGGTGCAACCTTATTCATATCATGTTTTGAATTTACTACAGAAAACTTTTGACTATGACATTCCGTGCAAATTGCAGGGGCAGCTTTCCTGAGAAATGATGTCTTGTTATCTCCTCTTACGTCCTTCCTTATTTCTCCTTCTGTTGAGTCTGATCGCCACTTGTGCGGATCGTGACACGTTGTACAAGTTATAAAACCATTTATATCCTGAATCCCATATTTATTAAAAAGAGGAAGCGTAAACTTCGTCTTCTGAATTCCGGTAGTAGCCAAAGATATTTGCAAGTTATCCTTTTCAAACGGATTTATGTTTAACGAATGCCTGTATCCTGAGAGAGCAGCTTTTTCTGCTATTTCACCTTTCCTGTGGCAGCTCAGGCAAAGCTTCGTAATAAAATTTTCTCCTTCTCCAGTAGTCCTCGCTTCCTTATGTGGCAAGTGACATGCTGAACATACACCACCTTTGGCTACTGTTATACCTTCCAGATTTTTTTGATCAGGCGCCAAATGGTTTAGGTTATGTTTCGTCCCAGCTATATAAACCTTGTCTGAATGACAGGTTAGACAAAGATTAGGTTCCCTATCACTTGTTACTAATAACAGTTTTTTCTCCGCCTTATTATTGTGAATTTTGTGACATGTCTGGCAGATTATTTCCCCGTTATATCCTAATTTAGCCCCCTTTTCAATTATTTCATCCGGGATTTTTACTTTATTAGGCTTTACATTAATTACATGATAGTGATTTCTCTGACCTTCTTTAGTAAAGATGTTTTTATCAGTATGGCATCCAAGACAAAGTCGGGAATTCCTTGCGCTCTCTATTAAAAAGCTTTCATTGGGTGAGCCATGCACAGTGTGACACGTCTCACAGATAATATGGTTTCCTGTGTCTCCTGTCTGGGATCCGTGTGCAATGAGCGATTTGGGGATTTTCTTCTCTAGTGGTCCTATGGGGTGATTGCCATTTACTGCGCCTCCATCTTTATCTGCATGGCACATTATGCACATACTGGAATTATCGTTCGATGTGCGAAGAAAGATTGTCTTTTCCATTCCCATTTCACTCGGAACGCCATGGGCAGTATGGCATGTATAACACTGCATTTTCCCATCGTCGTCGAGAGGAAATATTTTTGGTATTTGCATATCTTGTGGTGGCGGTTTATTGACCGCATGTCTGGAGTCATTATAAATCCGTGCCCTGGAATCGACTACACTTCCATCATGACAGGAAAAGCAGATCTCCGGTTTAGCCACCACTTTTTCAGATTCGTACTCAACTAGTTCTGTGCCTCTTCCATCTATGAAAAATGTGTCTATCCATCTGTAGTGACACAGTGCGCATTCTTTTGCCGAGTCCGGGTTTCGTGGTGCCTCAACTTCCGCATAGGCTACGTTCCCCAGGAATAGCAGAAAAACTATAAGCAGATTGAAATATATTGTTTCCTTCATTGTTAAAATACGTTAGATGCGTTCATTCAGAATCTTTTCCCATTTCATAAACGCTCACTCTTTCAGCAAACATTTCGACTACATACAGCCTGTTTTTATTGTCTACAAAGATACCTGTCGGGGTCTTGAATTTTTTCACTTTATTCTCTCTTGCATCGCCAAGAACAGAGTAAAACTCCCCGCTAGCTTTAAATATCTGAATCACACCCATATAACTATCGCTAATGAATACTCGATTATCCTGATCAATCGCTACTCCTTTCGGTCTGAAGAACTCACCCTTTTCAACTCCCCATCCCCCGATAAATGAAACAAATTTGCCAGAAGAATTAAGCACTTGAACCCTTGTATTGATAACATCAACTATGTAGAGATAATTATCTCCGTCAAGAGTCATCAGGAAAGGATACCTGAACTGAAGCTTGCCGTCCCCGGGCGAACCAAAAGTTTCCAGGAGCTGGTGAGATGCAAGATCGTACGCAAGAATATAATGATTGTCGTTATCAACAACATACATATGATTGCCTGACTCATTAACAGCTATATCCGTAGGGTCGGATAAGTTGCCATCTTTAGAAGGCATTTTAATCTGAGAGTAATATTCTCCGTAAGGGTTAAATATCTGCACCCTGTGGTTGCCGGAATCCGCCACATAAACCTTGCCATTATTATCAACATCAATGCCCAGAGGAAAGCTGAATTGTCCTTTTGCAGTGCCCTTACTTCCAAAAGCAATAACAAATTTACCACTTCTGTCAAACACGTGAATTTTATTGTTTACTCCATCAACAACATATATTAAACCGTCCTTTGATACTGAGACATCACTGGGTTGTTTAAAATCGTGTTTTATATCAAAGAGATGATGAACATTCGTAAATCGTATCCCATGGGCACTGCTCATGAATACAATCAGAAACATGAAGGCACAGATGGAAATATTGAGATGGTGTTTTATGACGGAAGGTTTAATAATTATGAATGGTTTTATCAAAGTCTATAATAGCACATTTATCCATTATGTTCATATTGACCATTCAGTACATTTAGCCATGGATACATCTATTCATCTCCTGCAACAGCTTTTACCATATTATCAAGC
>CAZVHL010000021.1:4195-16222 GCA_964626925.1 uncultured Nitrospiraceae bacterium | reverse complement strand
CCCTTTGCAACAAGCGCCTGGATTCTTTTTATCGTGGATGTCTCTCTTATACTGTGTTTCATCGCAAGCACTCTTGCGGATTCTATAAGAAAAATAAGGCCGCTTCTTTTCATATCGATCTCTTTTTTATGGGCACCTTTTTCAGTTATAAATGTATTGAACAGTCCGAGCGGAACTTTATGTCTTCCTTCCTCCTCTCCATGCATCTGCCTCAGGATATTCCGGTTTCTTGAGAGTTCCTCAAAAGCGTAATCCATATAGCTATCAAACAGGTCTGAATTGCCATAAAGCGGAGACGAATCAAAAATCAGAGTCATGTAGCGCACTGTAAATGGCCCCGGTCTGTTGAAAATATAAGACAGATGAAGGCGCCATTCAGATATACGCTTTCTCCATGTTGGGTTTTGTCCCATGACATTTCCTGGACAATATATGAATCCAGCTTCGTTAAGAGCGTCAGAAAATCTTTTTGATATCTCATAAAAATAATTATCAAACTCATTGTAGTGTTTATCATCATAGTCCTCAATGATTACACAAAAGTCCTGATCTGGAAAGAGAAGGTTCTCTTTTCTCCCATGACTTCCTGTTACAAAGAAACAGAAATCCGCTGGAGGTGGACCATAATCCTTTATAACTCTTTTAACCAGACGCTTATGAATATCGAAATTAACGAGGGAGATCATGGTTAGAACGTCAATAGGATCAACTCTTGATGACAGTTTTTCCTGAACGAGATGAATCAGGTCATTTTTGATTTTCTTCAGATCAGCGACAGACTCAGCTCTGTCAAGCTCGCCTATAATTACAAATGGCTCAAAATACCTGATCTTCATTATCTGTCTCATAGTAATAATGCCGGCAACTTTGCTGTTCTGAATTATAGGAAGGTGTTTAATCGTATGACGCATGAAAGTTGAAAGTGACTCAAACAACGAATCAGAAGGTGAGAGACAAACTGGATTCTTAGTCATAATGTCAGCAATTTTCTTATTGTTAATGTCTTGTACTCCATCAGCTACAACCTTTCTCACCATGTCTCTTTCTGTCACTATTCCGACTGGACGGCTATCCTGATCAGTTACAACTACTGATGAAATTTTTCGTTTTGCCATAGTCTGTGCGATAGCCTGGACTGTATCTTCGGGCATGCAAACGAACACATTTTTTTCCATGAGATTACCCAGGGTTTCATTATAGTGAAAGGAAGCAATGCGGTACAGGACATCGTTGTTTTGAAGAAGGTTGGTGCTTTCAGATGGAGTTAAATTGTTGTCAGCCATATAATTCAGTTTATTGAAATTCTGTCAACTATATTATATTAATCCTGTTTCTTTTTGGGGTATCAATGGCAAAATCGACTATTTTTTTATAACTTTCGACATGAATTATTGATACTGTGAATCGCTACATTAGGTAACGAAAATATTTGCAATGTTACTATTTGTAATAGAACACAATTTCGACTTGTAGCAATAAAGAGCGCGGCACTGTAACCCCATGGTTTTAAATGAAGAAACCCTCTTCTATTTAAATACAATAGGCATTAATTTTGCTTTATAAAAAATAGTCTGAAATTGACAATACCCCTTTATTATATTAGGGTATATTCTATTATTTCAGATAGTTTGGCAGGAAACAGCATTCAAAATAAAATCAATTGGAGTTTCTAAATCAGGTTATAGCAGTATATCCATTCAATTTTTTTTAAAAGGAGGGCTGAAGTATGTCAGAAGAAAAATCAATTAAGGTGTTGTCATCAGAAGAAAGGACTTTTCCGCCGTCAAAGGAGATGAGCGAGAGGGCTCATATAGGGAGTATTGAAGAGTATGAGAAGATGTACAAACGGTCAGTAGATGACCCGGAGGGGTTCTGGGGGGAGGTCGCTGAAAAGAACATCTCATGGTTTAAAAAGTGGGACAAGGTTCTTGAGTATGATTTCCATAAGCCCGAGATTAAGTGGTTTCTCGGCGGTAAACTCAATGCATCATACAACTGCCTTGACCGCCATCTTGAGGCAGGGAGAAAAGATAAAATAGCCATATTATGGGAGGCTGACGACGGGTCAAACAGGACATATACGTATGAGCAGCTTCACCTTCAGGTGAACAGGTTTGCCAATGTCCTTAAGAAGAATGGTGTGGGCAAGGGCGACAGGGTCGGAATATATATGCCGATGATACCGGAATTGGCGATTGCCATGCTTGCATGCGCAAGAGTGGGCGCCATCCACAGTATTACATTTGGTGGATTCAGCGCACAGGCATTAAAAGACAGGATCAATGACTGTGAGGCAAAGCTGGTCATTACCTCTGACAAAAGTGTCAGGGGCGGTAAGCATATCCCTCTTAAGATAAATGCGGACCAGGCGCTTGAGGATTGCCCCTCGGTCAAGAAGATGATAGTTGTCAAACATGTAGGCGACATAGATATGAAGGAGGGCAGGGACATCTGGTGGCATGAAGAGATGGCTGCAGAAGATATTGAAGACTTTTGCAAGCCCGAGGAGATGGATTCGGAAGATCCCCTCTTTATTCTCTATACATCAGGTTCAACAGGAAAGCCCAAGGGAGTGCTTCACACTACTGGCGGCTACATGGTCTACACTAACCTTACCTTTAAATATATATTTGATTACCATGAAGAGGATATCTGGTTTTGCACTGCAGACATAGGCTGGGTCACAGGCCATAGCTATATAGTTTACGGCCCTCTTGCTGAAGGCGCAACAAGCATCATGTTTGAGGGTGTGCCTACATATCCTGATCCTGGCAGGTTCTGGGAAATGTGCGATAAGCATAAGGTAAATCAGATATATACGGCGCCGACTGTTATAAGGGCGCTTATGAGGTTTGGCGAAGAATGGCCCAATAAGTATGACCTCTCTTCACTGAAAGTTCTCGGCTCCGTAGGTGAGCCTATTAATCCGGAGGCATGGATGTGGTACCACAAGAATGTGGGCAGGAGCAAACTGCCGATAGTTGATACATGGTGGCAGACTGAGACAGGCGGCATACTTATTACTCCGCTTCCGGGCGCGATGACCCTCAAGCCCGGTTCTGCAAACAGGCCATTCTTCGGTGTTGTTCCAAAAATCGTAAAACAGGACGGTTCAGAAACGGGTGTAAATGAGGGCGGATACCTCCTTATTGAGAAGCCGTGGCCTGGAATGATCAGGGGCACATATGGCGACCCGGAACAAAAGCGTGTTAAGGAAGTATATTTCTCTCAGTTCCCGGGCTCCTATATGTCAGGCGACGGAGCGAGGATTGACGGGGATGGTGACTACTGGCTGATGGGAAGGATCGATGACGTTATCAATATTTCAGGCCACAGGCTAGGCACAGCAGAGGTTGAGTCTGCGCTTGTAAGCCATGAGACAGTAGCAGAGGCAGCTGTTGTGGGATACCCTCATGACATCAAAGGTGAAGGCATTTATGTTTATGTCACTCTGAAAGAAGGGCAGGAGCCCTCAGATGAACTTAAAAAGATACTGGTTGGCCACATAAGGAAGGAGATCGGGCCTATTGCGACTCCTGACAAGATGCAGTTTGCTCCCGGACTTCCCAAGACAAGAAGCGGAAAGATCATGAGAAGGATACTTAGAAAAATCGCACAGGGTGCAGTCGATGAACTTGGTGATACTTCAACTCTTGCTGATCCTTCGGTTGTTGATAATCTTGTAAAAGAGAGACAATAATTACGTAGGGGCGGGGTTACCCCGCCCTTACAATTACATCACCCTTATAATCACACCATGGATAAGTACATTCTTGACAGGAACAAAGCTGCTCTTGTTATCGTGGACATTCAGGAAAGACTTGTTGTTGCAATGGATCAGAAAGAAAGTGTAACAACAAGCTGTCTGCATCTAATCGAAGCTGCTAAACTTTTCGAAATTCCCACTGTAGTCACTGAGCAATACCCGAAGGGACTCGGGCCGACGATCCATGAGCTAAAGGATGCTGTTTCTGGTTACGCTCCTCTTGAGAAGATCACATTTGATTGTTGCAGGGGAGATGGCTTTTTGGAAAAAATAGCATCTCTTGGGAAGAAACAGATCATTTTAACCGGCATGGAAACTCATGTGTGCGTACTCCAGACATGCCTTGGCCTGTTGAAGGAAGGTTACACTGTGCATCTGGTAAGCGATGCTGTCTGTTCAAGAAAGCAGACGGATTACAGGACTGCCAGGGAAATGATGCGCGATGCGGGCGCTGTTATCACTTGTACTGAAACGGTGTTATTTCAACTTCTCGAAAAAGCGGGAACCCCGGAGTTTAAAGTTATTTCAAAGAGGATCAAGTAGCGACGTATTCCATCCTATATTCATTTACAGAAATGTTATTTTTCTGGTTGCCGATTTGATAATGAAAATACGTTCGTTATTACTTTTTGCGTCTGCAGGCACGACAAAAAAACCATGACGTTCAGGGTTATAACTTAATGCGAAACCTGTAATTATTTCACCGTCAACCAATTGCACCTCAACTTTTTTACCGCCTCCTGCGACAATGTCTGTGTCATCATCCTTATGCTCCCTGTTTCCTTCATAATCTTTCACAAAAAAAGCTGCTTTCAGATCATCAATATTAATCTCTGCGATTTTTAGTTCTTCGATTTCGACCTTTACTTTCTTGCCGCCGGATTGCTCCAGATGAAAAAATGCTTTATGGATCGAGAAATTATTGGTTTTCCCTTTAATAATAGTGCCATCTTTGAATCGTGCTACTATTTTGTTTGTTGCCATAGAGTATATACTCAGGAATGATTGATCTGGATTGTCTAAACCCTTACTTCTGCCATCCAGATTCCATGCGCATTGCAATTGCTGATGACGGTAAGAAGACCTGAAGCAATACTGTTCAGCCGAAATGTTGATTCAGGGCTCATCTTCTTGCAATTTAAATTAACTCTGGCAATACACCTTCTGTTATTATTGAACTCATCAAAATAATAATCCAAAAATGTAATTCGATCGTCAGTATCCATGCTATGTCTAATCTCTCCAACCTTGACACTCACATCTATACATCTATGATCCTGAGTGAAGCCATACTCTTTTGAGACAGTTATAACAGGAAGGTGTTTTTTCTCAAATTCTCCGATTTCTTCAAAATCGCTTAATGTTTTTATTGCGTGAGAATTTTCGATAAAGTTGTCTATGGATGTATTGCAAAGAGGACAGTTTGTAGGTGCCTCGTTAAATGCGATATGATTACAACTATTACAGGTGTATTTTTTTGTTTTCTGTTGGGCAGTTTTTAAATCTTTACTGCTCCATCTGAGAATTCTTACCAGCTCCAGATATTGGTCTGGAGGGTTTAGAAACTCTACGCCCATACCTGTAAACTTGTCGCCTGAATTAAATAATCTTTGCACCTTAGCAGGTAAAGATAAAACTGTTTCTCTTGCCTGAATGTAAATATCAAACTCTGATTTGACAGGGAATAGTGTTTTGGTATTAATATACATGCCATTTTCAGACATATTTGTTACTGTGCCTGCAAATATTTCATTATGGAAGGAAAAATTTATTTTTCGATTTGAAGCGATTCTATCTGCAGATCTTTTTTCCATACTCCCCCCTGAAAGAAAGATTAGATTAATTGAATATGATTATTGCATAAACATATTTTATTGTCCAATAAAATATGTTTATTGGTTTTATAATAAATTCAAATTTGCTTAGTTGCGCACACAGGCAATATACTGGCCGGCAACAATAATCTGCAATCTGAAAACTGATTCCGGATAATCATCGGACTGGTGACCGCTTAATCATTGTCAGAAAAAATATTACTATGCTGACCAGTACAATAGTTGGCCCTGATGATGTGTTGAGAAGGACAGAACCAATCAAGCCGACAACCCCCGAAATAACACCAAAGACGCAGGACAGTGCAAAAAGTTTTTTCATGCTTGACGCAATGTTTTTTGCTGATGCAGCCGGTACTATGAGAAGAGACGTTACGAGTATCATGCCTATTATTTTGAGGCTTACAGTTATAACAACTGCGATTATAAGAAATAGCAGGTATTCAAAGAGCCTTACGTTTATACCTTCAACGCGTGCAAGGTCTCTGTTAAATGTAATCTGGAGAAAGGGTTTAAAAAATATCATAAGAATCGCTATGGTCAATACAGCTGTAATGAAAATCAGTATCAGGTCGCTTTTTGTGATTGCAAGAATATCTCCAAAGAGAAATGCGAACAGGTCTGCTCTGTAACCTTTAAGCGTGCCGATAATAAGCATGCCTGTTGCGATTGCGCCTGAAAACGCAACCCCTATAACTGTGTCGTGTGACAGATTCGTTTTTTCAGAGAGGTATGCTATGAGCAGCGCAATAAGGATAGCAACAGCAACAGATGATATAGACAGGTCGATACCTAACACCGCACCTACGGCTATACCGGCGAATGCTGAGTGAGATATCGCATCAGAGAAAAAAGACATCCTCCTGAGCACAACAAAGTTTCCAACAAAAGGGCAGAGCACGCCAATCATAATCGAAGCCAGCAAGGCCCTTTGTATAAATGGATATGTCAGAAATTCACTAATCATGTTCATGGCAGCTGTGAATATATGCCCCCATCATTTCACCATATACACTCTTTATTACTTCATCTGTAAGCGCCTCTTGTGGCTTGCCGCTACATACGAGTTTCCTGTTCAGGCAGAGCACATCATCAGCAAAACGGTAAACTACATTTAAATCATGAGAGATTAAGATCGCTGTCAGGTTTTTTTCTTTGTTGAGACGCTTGACCAGATCATGAAACCTTTCCTGTCCTTCTATATCAACACCCGATGCCGGCTCGTCCAGAAAGAGGATTTCAGGATCATTGACAATCGCCTTTGCGATCATAATTCTCTGAAGTTCACCTCCTGACAGGCTCCCTACGCTCCGGTACATAAGTTCATGTGCGCCGACAGTTTCAAGAAGTCTGCTTATGTTTTCTTTCTCTTCCCTGTTTTGATGAAGCGGAAACTTATAATAGGGAGGGAGAGTAAAACTCAAAAGCTCCGAGACCGTCATAGGGAATGTTCTGTCAAACTGCAGTCTTTGGGGAACATACCCAACCCTTACAGGCAGCTTATTATGCTTCAGCGGACGTCCGAAAAGAGTTACCGAACCGGTATCATATGGTATGAGTCCCAGGATCGCTTTAATAAGAGTGGTCTTCCCTGCACCGTTAGGACCGATAATGGCAACTATTTTGCCTTCTTCAACCGAGAAAGTGATATTTTCTAAAAGATGCAGACCGCCGGACTTCACACAAAGATTCTCTACTTTCAATGCATCCATTTATCCCTCACTGCAAAACTTTTTTTAAGACCGCAATGTTTGCCCTCGTTATATCTTCATAATATGCTTTGCCAGAGTTGCCAGATTCCATAGTATCGAGACTGTATACCTCTAAATTAAGATCAGCTGCAATTGATCGGACTATCTTGTGAGTTCTCATTGGGTCTGTAAATATGGATTTAATGTTTCTTGATCTTATTGTGTCCAGGACCGTTATAAGATGTCCTGGAGATGGCTCTGTTTCAGGAGACTCCTGGATAACTGCAGCCAGATTTAATCCATAATCTTTTGCAAGATATCGAAATGCAGGGCGAAAAGCTACAAAATCTTTTCTATTCCAGTCACTTATTTCATCCGAGATTTCTTTATCAAGTATCTCGAGGCGTTTGATATATGCAGCAGTGTTATCTGAATATAATTTGCTGTTTTCCGGGTCGGCATTTATAAGACCATCCCTGATACGCTTTACCTGCATTATTGCATTCAGTGGAGAGAGCCATATATGTGGGTCATTATCAAGAATATCGATTCCAGAACTTGAATCTACCACATTATAGACAGATGAATTTTCCGGGACATCAATTAGCTTATAGAGCCATGATTCGAGATTGACCCCATTGGTGATGATTATGTCTGCCTGTGCTATTTTTCTGGCATCATCAGGACTCAAAGAATACTCATGAGGGCCTGCCCCTGAAGGCAAAAGGTTTTCGACATCTGCTGCGTTACCTGTAATGTTTTTTGTAAAGCTGAAAATCGGCGCAACAGTTGTGAGGACTTTGAGTCTGGTATTGTTTTCAGAAACAGGCTGTTTGCAGGAATTAAAATAAAAAAATGAAAGAAGGACTATACATACTATAGGTCGTGTGTATGCTATCACGGGTAGAATTATACCACAACAGAAATGAAAGGGTTCCAGGGTATGGTATCATTGTTAACTATGCCAAATTTCCAACCTCTTGCAGCACTCAGCCACAGAAATTTCAAACTGTTCTGGTTTGCGCAGATAATATCTCTTACAGGGACCTGGATGCATCAGGCTGCCCAGGGGTGGCTGGTCTACAAGCTTACGGACTCCCCTTTTTTCCTCGGACTGACGGGGACTGCAGCATCACTGCCGATTCTTCTTTTTACACTTGCCGGGGGGGTCCTCGTTGACAGGTATCCAAAGAGAAAAATTATGTTGATTACTCATGTTCTTCTGATGTTTTTTGCCTTTACTCTCGCGATGCTGGTTGTTACCGGAGTAGTTGCTGTATGGCACATACTCATCATTGCATTTCTTATAGGCACTGTTCATGCGATCGAGATTCCCACAAGACAGTCTTTTTTGATAGAAATGGTCGGCAGGGCCAACCTGTTAAATGCTATAGCGCTTAACTCATCAGCCTTTCATTCAGCGAGAATGATCGGCCCGGCAATTGCCGGATTCATAATCGCTCCTCTTGGCCTGGCTTCATGTTTTTTCATTAATACCGTGACGTTTTTTGCGATGATTATAGCGCTTATGAAGATGAGATTCGAAACTGGTGAGATAAAATTAAATCACAACAGGGGGGTGGTAAAGGAGTTCAAGGAAGGAATCTCATATATTATTCAGCATCCTAATATTTACATACTTTTAATATCTGTCGGTATCATAAGTTTCTTTGGCTTTCCGTATATCTCATTTTTGCCTGTTTATGCAAGAGATATACTGCAGACAGGAGCAAAAGGACTTGGAATATTAATGGGATCTGCTGGAGCCGGAGCGTTTACGGGTGCTGTGAGCCTGGCGATAAAGGGAGACAGTTCAAAAAAGGGAATAGTAATGGCAGTTGCAGGAATAACATTCTCAACGGCGTTGCTGTTATTTTCACTTTCAACTTCTGTATTGATATCGTATGCGATGCTCTTTTTTATGGGGCTGGGAGCCATTAACCAGATAGCTACTGCAAACAGTATTATTCAGCTTGAAGTTCCGGATGATCTGAGGGGCAGGGTAATGGGCGCTTTTACAACAATGTTTCTTGGGATGGCCCCCCTGGGGAACTTTGCGGTCGGTAGCCTTGCCCATTACATTGGTACACAAAAGGCCCTGTTAATAGCTGCGAGCTGTTGTCTGCTGGGTACGATTACTATTATATGGAATAAGAAGGAGCTACTGAAAATGTAAGTTTGTTAAATTTTCAGATAGTCTGCATATACTCGTCAACTTCTGCATGGATTTTATCCACCAGATCCTTCAGTGCGTCAACAAGGGCTTTCATGTCTTCCCATTGAATATTAAATATATAGGTGTACATAAAATAATTTCTGAAAGCCAGATACTTGGATAACATTTGTATATAATCAGGTGGTAGTATGCCTATCTCCCCA
This sequence comes from uncultured Nitrospiraceae bacterium, assembly GCA_964626925.1. GTDB lineage: Bacteria > Nitrospirota > Thermodesulfovibrionia > UBA6902 > UBA6902 > CAZVHL01. The sequence continues at coordinate 6,554 of CAZVHL010000021.1, read as the reverse complement.
GCTTTCCGAAGTACCTTCTCATGCCACCCCGGCGAATCTTCTATATTAAGTTTATCAAAGACAAGCATCTGTTTCAGAATGATTTCTATTCCGCTGTAAACGTTTAACATCAGGGCACCGATAGCTGCCTGATTAGCTATGGTATGTTCCGGTTCTGCGGGATCATAAACAGAGAAGAGTTCATTCATTACCCTGTCGATATTATTAAACTCATCATTGCAGTACTGTTTAAGTTCATCAATTGTCATAAATACTCCCCCTTAAAAATAGATTGTTTATTCATCTACGTTCAATTGCTTATAACCCCAAATATCTATAGCCTGCCTGATCTTAAAATGGATATCAGTAGCCTTAATCCCAGTACTATGGCGACCATAAATCCTATGGCACCTACTGTGGGCAGGCCAAAAATTTTGCCGCCTATATCTGATTGAACAAGCAGGGACGATCCCACAATAATCGCCGCAACTACAAGGCTGAAGGCTATACGGTTGCTTGAACGGTCAATGTCTTTTATTAATTTGTCCATACCCAGCGGATCTATTTTAAAACTGATATCATCCCTCAAGGCCTTCTTTAACATCCTGTTAATCTGCTTTGGCGTATCTAGTAGAAGGTCACCTATCTCCAGTAAGTTATCTTTTGACTTGTCGATCATTCTTTGCGGACTCATGCGTTTCTTCAGCATATCGGCGGCATAAGGTTCTGCGGCCGATATCAGGCTGAATGATGGATCAAGCTGCCTGCCGATATTGTCCACAATCAGTATGGTCTTGTTCATTAAAAGAAGGTCTGAAGGCACCTTAAGTCCGTGTTTGATTACGAGATGAGTGAGGGCCTCCAGGTATTCCGGAAAGTTTACCTCTGAAATTGAGATGTCATAAAGAGGTTCCAGAAGATATATAAGATCAGACCTGAACTCTTTTTTAAAGACATCGATATCAATTTCATCAGAGACCAGGCCGAGATCTATATAAAGGTCAACCAGCCTGTCAAAGTTTTTGTTTAAAATCGCGATAAGTGCGCTGGCAAGGTTTTCGATGATTTCGGGTGTTAACCATCCGACTATGCCGAAATCCATAATGCCGATTTTACCGTCCGGCATTACAAAAAGATTACCCGGATGGGGATCTGCATGGAAGAAACCGTCTTCAAATATCATCTTGAAGTAAGCATCCACCCCTTTTTTCGCAATGATTTTTCTGTCGAATCCAAGAGACGCTATCCCATCGAGATTATCAATTCTTACGCCTTCGAGTCTTTCCATAATAATGACTTTTCCGGTTAACATGTCTGGAAAAACCTGAGGTATATATATATCATTGCTGTCAGTGAAATTTCTTTTGAACATCTGAGCATTTCTTGCCTCGGCAATAAAGTCCAGTTCCTTTCTTACTGATCGTGCGAATTCATTTACAATGCCAACAGGATCAAAAAATTTACTTTCAGGAATATACTTAAGTAAAAGTTTTGCAATGGCTCCCAGGATTACAATATCTGTTTCTATAATTTCACGAATCTGTGGTCTCTGAACCTTCACTATGACTTTCTCTCCTGACCTGAGCGTTGCGTTATGTACCTGAGCTATGGATGCAGCGGCGATAGAAGATACTTCAAAGTCTGAAAATGCCTCATTCATTGATATTTTGAGTTCCGATTCTATAATCTGCCTGGCCTGATCAGAAGGGAAGGGCGGGACCTTGTCCTGAAGTTTTTTGAATTCATCGGCGTATTCAGTTGTTACAATGTCAGGTCTTGAAGAAAGGATCTGTGCAAGTTTTATAAATGAAGGCCCGAGTTCACTAAAGGCCATCCTCAGTCTTTCAGGAATGGTATGCTTTTCTACATCCTTCCAGTGACTGAATATTTTCAGTCTTTTTCTCAGAGGGATAAAGCGGTGGAGATTTAACTGATCAATGAACTGTCCGAAACCGTGTTTGAGAAATACATTAACGATCTGCTTTATACGGGAGATATTCTTATATGTCTGCCAGAGTTTCAGAAAGCCTGTTATAGCCATTATATACTCGACATCAATCAGTTAATTATCATTACGTTGCAGATTCTCGATCTTTTTGACCCGTGCAGATAAAGACATAACCTTTCTATTAAGCTTTTCAAATTCATCTTTTGACGGGACATTCATTTTCTCAAGGGATTTACCAATGAAATCAGAGATATTCCTGCTAATATCTTCTCCTGTTTTGCTGGCTTTGTCAGAACAGTCCTTTACAAGCATGGCTCCCTGTGATTCACTTAACTCTCCTTTTTCTACGAGTTCATCAATCACTTCTTTCATTTTTTCAGGGACACCAAGACCTGCCATTAATGCCTTATGCATGATATCATTAATGGTCAT
>CAZVHL010000021.1:0-4095 GCA_964626925.1 uncultured Nitrospiraceae bacterium | reverse complement strand
CAGGGACACCAAGACCTGCCATTAATGCCTTATGCATGATATCATTAATGGTCATTATAACCTCCTAAAATAAACAGGGTTCCAGGATTCGAGGAGTTAAGGGTTCAAGTGAAAAAATTATTTTTCACTCAAACCCTCGACCCCTTATATCCTTTCTCATTTCATTTTTTCTTTAATTATATCACTTACTGAAGCGATCGCTTTATCCAGTCCTGATGTATCTTTTGTTCCGCCCTGAGCCATGTCAGGTCTGCCGCCGCCTTTACCTCCTGTAACAGCTTTTAGAAGTTCACCTGCGTGAAAACGGGATGTGAGGTCTTTTGATACAGAAGCAACATAAAAGGCCTGTCCGTTTGTAATAGAGCCTAGAACAATAACACCCGGGCCCATCTTATTCTTAAGTGAATCAGCGAGGTTTCGGAGTGATTTTATATCAAGTCCGTCTGCTTTATGGGAGAGTACCTTTATGCCATCTATTGTTATGACCTGATCAAGGATTGTATCGATATTACTTACAGCTGACTTTTGTTTGATCGTCTCGATTTCTTTTTCCTGCTGTTTTGAGTTCTGAATGATTTTTTCTATTTTTTCTGACACCTTCAGTTCATTGACCTTAAGCAGACCGGATACCTTTCGTAATTCAACTTCACGCATCCTGTGCAAATCAACGGCATTAAAACCGGTAATAGCCTCTATTCTTCTTATCCCTGATGCAACACTCCCTTCGGATAATATAATAAATGGGCCGATTTCCCCTGTAGCATCACAGTGCGTACCTCCGCAGAGTTCAGCCGAAAAATCGCCTGCTTTTATAATTCTTACTTCTTCCCCGTACTTTTCGCCAAAAAGTGCTACTACTCCCTGAGCGATTGCGTCATCGAGGGATGACTCTGTAACATTAACAGGAATATTCGCAATTATGTTTTTATTTACAATATCTTCTATCTCACTTAATTCCCGCTCATGAACCGGGAAGAAGTGCGTAAAGTCAAATCTCAATCTGTCATCAGCCACAAGAGAGCCTGCCTGTTTAATGTGATCCCCAAGGATCGCCTTTAATGCGGCATGAAGCAGATGAGTGGCTGTGTGATTGCGCTTTATAGCTTTTCTCCTATCATCGGACACTGATACAGAAACATCTGTTCCGGTTTTCAAAGAACCTCTTTTTACTGTAGCTATGTGAAGTGTCAGTCCGTGAAATTTCTTTGTGTCCTGTACATCTATAGTTAAGCCATCAGTCCTGATTGTTCCGCTGTCACCAACCTGACCGCCCGACTCTCCATAAAAAGGTGTCTTATTAAGTACTACTTCTATCTGTTCCCCTTCCTTGGCTTCATCGACTGGCTGACCATCTCTGATCAGTGCGATCACTTTACTGTCAGAATGTAATGCTTCATAGCCAAGAAATTCTGTTGGCCCTGACTTTTGCAGAATATCTCTATATACTCCTGAGACTTCTTCTTCTCCACCGACCCATGATGCCCTTGCTCTGGTCTTCTGCAGTTGCATTTCTTTATTAAAACCCTGTTCATCTATACTCAGACTATTGTCTTCAGCAATATCTGCAGCAAGATCAATCGGGAAACCATATGTATCATATAACTTAAAAAGTTCGGAGCCCGGAATTGTATTCTTTCCAGAAGATTTAATGTCTTTAATGACTTTGTCAAGTATAATCATGCCCGATGACAGCGTATGTGCAAATCGCTCTTCCTCCAGCTTAAGGACTTTTTTGTTCATCTCGGAGCTTTCGAGCAGTTCAGGATATGTTCTGCCCATTATTTCATACACAGAGTCCAGCAGATTAAAAAGAAAGGGTTCCTCAATGCCGAGCATGAAGCCATGTCTTGCAGCCCGTCTTATGATTCTTCTCAATACGTATCCTCTTCCTTCATTCGCAGGGGAAAGTCCCTCGGATAGCACAAAAGCTGATGCCCGCATGTGGTCCGCAATAACTCTCATCGAAATGTTTAATGAAGAATCTGATCCGTATTTTTTGCCCGAATTTTTTTCAACCTGCTGAATTATCGGAATAAAAAGATCAGTATCAAAGTTATTGACCTTGCCCTGGAGCACTGCAGTAAGCCTCTCAAGACCCATTCCTGTGTCTATACTGGGTTTTGGCAATGGAGTCAGTTTGCCTGATGCGTCCCTGTTATACTGCATAAAGACAAGGTTCCAGATTTCAAGATACCTGTCGCAGTCACAACCCACCCGGCACTCAGGTTTACCGCAACTAAGCTCAGGTCCCTGGTCTATCAGGATCTCTGAACAGGGCCCACATGGCCCGGTGTCTCCCATCTGCCAGAAATTGTCTTTTTCCCCAAGCCTGAAGATTCTCTCCGCAGACACACCAACATGCTTTTCCCATAATTCTGCTGCTTCATCATCTTTTTCGTAAACAGTGACCTGGAGTTTGTCCGCGGGCAGTTTTGCCCACTCTGTCAGAAACTCCCATGCCCACTTAGTAGCTTCCTTTTTGAAATAATCCCCAAAAGAAAAATTCCCCAGCATTTCGAAAAAAGTATGGTGTCTTGCGGTCCTTCCCACATTCTCCAGATCATTATGCTTGCCTCCGGCCCTGATACATTTCTGAGAGGAGGCGGCCCGCTTGTATGGTCTGGTCTCATCTCCGAGAAAGACCGACTTGAACTGTACCATGCCCGCATTTGTGAACAGTAACGTAGGGTCGTTTTGCGGAAGAACAGATGAACTGGGGGCTATCTCATGGTTTTTCTGTGCGAAAAAATCCAGAAATAATTGTCTTACTTCGTTACTCTGCATATCAATATTCCAGGATGCGGATATTAATTATTGGCATATAATCTACGGTATTATATCAATTTTATATATATTTTTTTGTGCACTACGATCTGCTGTCTCTGGAGAGAAATCTTCTTTGCCGGGTGAATAAAATGAGCCAGAGGTTACAGAATGTGAAATTTACCTTTACTTCAGAACAGTATCACTACATAATTCTTTTAACATTGATAAATTTTAAAGAAGGGGGTATTTAAAATGACAACTCTGTTAAGAAAAAAAGACAAGGAACTCAATTTATTCATGGACATTACATCTCTTATTAATTCAACCCGCGATGCAAGCAAAGTAAAAAAGAAGGCTGTAGAAGCAGCTACCGAGTTGCTTGACGCAGAAGCATGCAGCCTTTTACTTGTGGATAGCATTACAGGCGAGATATTCTTTGAGACTGCTGTAGGTGAGAAAAGTAATAAATTGAAATCAGTAAGGCTTGATAAAGGACAGGGTATAGTCGGCTGGGTTGCTGAATATGGAGAATCTGTTGTCACAAACAATGTTGTTTCTGATAAGAGATTTTTTGAAGGTGTGGATGAATTAAGCGGTTTTAATACCAGACATTTAATAAGTGTGCCGGTAAAACTTAAAGATAAACTGGTCGGTGTCCTGCAGGCTGTAAACAAAAACAACGGGACTTTTGGATATGATGATGAAGAGATTTTAAATACAGTTGCAAATCAACTGGCTATTACCATAGAAAATGCTGAGTTATATAAAAATGCGATAACTGATAACCTGACCGGTCTTTATCATCAGAAATATTTCAAATCAAGGCTTGAAGAGGAAACAGGCCGTGCACGGAAACATAAGCATGCTTTAAACGTGGTTTTGATAGATATAGATTTTTTCAAGAATGTTAATGATCGTTATGGTCACCTTGCTGGTGACAGAGTCCTTGAGGGTGTTGCGGAGATTCTGAAAAATAATACCAGTAGCAGTGATATTTCAGCGAGATACGGTGGAGAAGAGTTTGCACTGATTTTGCCTCATATATCTCATAAGAATGCGATTGATGTATGTGAACGGCTGAGAAGGGCTGTTGAAACAAGTAATTTTGACGGAGTTGAAATCACTGTCAGTATTGGATTGGGGCATTTTGATCGAAAATGTTCAGGATCCAATCCTACAGAGCTAATCGAGATCACGGACAGGGCTTTATATAGAGCCAAAAACAGAGGGAGAAACAGGATCGAGACGGTCGCTCCAGATGCAGTTGCATAAATTAAGATGTTATTTTATTAACCTGATAACTCTGCTCATTACATCAAATGAAAATCC
>CAZVHL010000020.1:10920-16511 GCA_964626925.1 uncultured Nitrospiraceae bacterium | reverse complement strand
TCAAGCCGGAGGATGACAAACGAACTAAGGAAGATATTTCTTTATTCTCGCCAGACTTTTTTGCAAGTCCTCAACATTATGGGATTCGATTGTATAAACACAATCCACACCATCAAGTTCCCTGAACAGTGTAGTGAAATCAAAATCTCCATCTCCGATAGCAAGATGCTCATCTTCATACCTTGAGTTGTCGTGGAGATGAAGCTCCTTGATATAAGGCCTTGTCAGACCTATCCATTCTATAAGAGGAACCTTTGAGAAGAGGTTGAAATGTCCGGTATCAAAGCAAATGCCGAAATTCCTGGAATCTATCTGATCTGCAAGAAGCCTGAGATTTTCGGGTGCATCCTCAAATATATTTTCTATCGCAATTTCGATCCCCATATCAGCAGCCCTGCTGTTGACCGGCTCCCAGGTCTGAACACTGCCTTCCAGCCATATATCCACCCTGTTATCATACTTCCACCTATCATATCCCGAATGGAATACAATGACCCTTGGCATCAGTATTTCAGCAATATCCAGGAGGTCAAAAAACCTCTTCATAGTTACTTCCCTGACTTTCAAATCAACTGCGCCAGGGGACAGGTCCATAAAAGGGGCATGCATTGACAGCTGTGGTTTATAATCAAGTTTTTTCTTAAGATCCGCTATATCATCCTTTACAAGACTGTCCACAGTGCTTGAACCAAAGTATATTTCGAGGTTCAATCTCTCATCTTTAATAAAAGCGAGATATTTGTCTATCGACTCATACGGTACATGGACATGCGGCTTTGATGAAGGCAGGTCGTTCTGCAAGGAGCTCACTATGCGTTAACAGTTTTTTTCTTTGTCCCGGCTTTTTTGTCGGATTTTTTGTCCTTCTTTTCTGCCGAAGCATCTGCAGGCTTTTTGGCCTCCATCGCCTTTTTCCTGTCAGCAGAAGGATAATCCGTTACATACCAGCCGGAACCTTTCAACACAAAGGACGTATTTGTTATCAGTTTTTTTAATTCCCCTCCACAGGAACTGCACTCTGATAAAGGAGCATCGTTAATTTTTTGCATTACTTCGATTTTTTTACTACATTTTTTGCATTGATATTCATATACAGGCATAAATCTACCTCCTACAACTACCTGATAACTTACTGGTCATTATAAGATATTCAAACAGGCACATCATGATGAGTTTCCGCTAATTTCCATCCATTGAAAGCTGCAGTAAACACTTAAATATATCATATACTTTCATTTCTTGACAAGTTTGGATACTTATATTGCTTAAAGCCAAACAAAGCAGGTAGTTGATTCCTTAAGAATTGTCAGATGGAAAAAGCTATAAGATGGATTTAATCTGAAGCAGATTAATCAGTGGTGTGAATCAGGATTCGTAACTTAAAATTTCCCTGATTTTATTTTTAAGTTCTTCAAAATCAGAGGACTTTGTAACATAGTGGTCAGCAGCAACTGCCGAGAAATCACTTTTATATACACTGTAAGCCGAGCATATTATCACAGGAAGGTCATACTCTATTTCTCTGATTTTTCTCAATATGCTCAGACCGTCTTCACCCGGCATTTTAATGTCCAGTGTCACCAGGTCCGGTTTTTCGGCCTGGATCATCTCCAGTGCCAATGCCCCATCTTTCGCAGTCACAACATTATATCCTTCATCTGTCAGTTCTTCCACAAGTAATAACCTGATATTCTTTTCATCATCGACTACAAGAACCTTCTTTTTCAATTTACATATCCCCCTTTTTTTCATTCTGCCAGTGTTCAACGAGATAGGGTTTTAATTTTTCAAAATAAGAACACTGCTGGGTAATTACTTCTTCAGCCTGGTAAGAATCAAGGTTTTGAGTCCTGAGCACGAACGAAGCGGTCATTGCGTAGTATATCGGCACCAGTGCTTCTATAATTTCTGCCCGATCCATTCCATCAGTCCGTAAATTATAGGCTATCGTAAAATCATAGAGAGACTTGATCCATAAGTCCGCAGGCATTTCAAAGAGAGCAGGATCAGCCTTGGCAACTTCTTCCAGTTTCTGACAGTTTTCAGCTGCCAACACTTTCCTCCATACAGGCATATACTTTGACACACTATCAGAGAATTTATTGATCATGTTACTGACATCTATATTAATCGGTTTTGGCGCAACTTCAGATTCAAACCCGAAGATAGCGGTAGGCTTGCTCCCCTTAACACGGAACCAGCTGTCCCTGTATATATTCATCAGGCTGAAAATAGTGCCAACAACCTGTTTGAACATCGGGCTCAGGTCTTTGCCAGGGTCCCTGTCGTCATGAATTTTTGCGCCAAGAAAAGACTGACATATCCTGAAATTCTCACAGATCGCCACAGTTGTCATCCATATGTCGATGCCAAATCTTGCGATATCAGTTTCCCAGACATCCTTTGAGAGGAGGCTTTCTATCAGTTCCAGAGAAAACCCGAAATCCCCTCCTATAGGCTGTCTTACACGTCTTCCATACAGTGACCGGGTAAGAGGAAAAGCTATCATATTGGTAATGGTTCCGTCGTACTTATGACGGCTGTAATAAGGAGTAACAAATCCAAATTCTTTATAGATAATGGGAGCAATCAGCAGCTCTATCCACTCGGGTGATATGCTCCTTAAATCAGCGTCAAGCATACACCCTGCTTTGACATTAAGGATTTTGGCAGCCTCAAAAATAGCCTTAATAGCGGTACCCTTTCCTGAAATACCGCGGTATTTTGTAACAATGACTTTTGTTTCAAACTCAGGTTTTGCTATAAATGAGTTCTCAAAGTACTGTTTATCCTTCAGACCGTTAACTGCATTCAGGGTTTCTTCATAATCTCCACCCTCAGAAATCAATATCACACTTTTTCTGTTTGGGAAATATTTGGCAAGCCCTAGATCAGCAGCTTTTATAACGCGCCCGATAGAGTCCGCATTGTTGTAGCTCGGGATTCCTATAATTATATCCGCATGCTTCAGATTGTGTAACTGTTCCTGAGCAGGACCATCCACTGCAAGCTTCTGATTGATCAACGGGGATTCACTGAGGTTCAAGGCAAAAGTCTCTTTCTATATTTTTGCATTCTTACTAGTCTACACATTCATAAAGGAAAATGCATCGGCAAAACTTTTATTAATCCGCCATAGAGAGTATGACCCTGAATAACGTGCCCTCTCCTTCTCTGCTTTCAACCTCTATAATGCCGCCGTGAGATATAATTATTTTCTGGACAAAAGCCAGACCAAAGCCAGTGCCTTTTTCCTTGGTTGTATAAAATGGGAGAAATATTTTTTGCCGGATATCTTCAGGGATACCACAACCCGTGTCCTTAAAGTCTATCTCAGCCCTGCCCTGTCTGCAGGTCAATACTATTTCGAGAGAGCCTCCATCAGGCATCGCCTCGACAGCATTGCGAATAATATTTGTCACAGCCTGTCTGAACAGTATTTCATCAGCCTTAACATTAATATCGGTATCAATGTTCATAGCCACTGTTATAAGATCACTGTCACCGACCACCGAAGATACAGACTCCTTTATGATGCTGCTTACATTTATGCTGCTCATGTTAAGGGCCGTAGGCTTCGCAAATGCAAGCAGTTCAGAAATAATCTTGTCCATATTTTGTATCTCTGCCGCAATTGAGCCCACTGTAGGTTGGGATGCAGGATCAACTTTCTTGCTGAGAAGATTAGCATAACCTGCTATTACAGACATCGAATTTCTGAGTTCATGCGCGATACCGGCTGACATTTCACCAAGCTGGCTCAACCTCTGTTTCATATCCACCTGAGCCTGAAGCATTTTGATATCCGTTAAATCGGTAAACACGAATATCAGGCCAATTTCCTCCCCGGCAGCATTCTTTAACTGTGAGCTCGTAATGCCAAGCCAGATATGTCTCTTATCACTTGTAATATAGGAATATTCCCCTCTTGAAATAGTCTTATGGTCCTTCATTAGAGTTGTCAGCGGCTCTGCAAAGACTTCAGTAAAATCCCTCTCAAGAACATCCGCTGCATCAATCCCCAATATGCGTTCCGCAGCCTGATTTATGCTTTTGATCTGCATCGAAATGTCTATGCTTATGACTCCGCTCGGCACACTCTGAAGAACATTTTCATTATATGCTTCGATTCTTAACGCCTTTTCCTCGGCAAAGGACTTTAATTTCTCAAGCTCTTTTTCTTTATCTTTCAGCTTCCCTACAAGATCCTGAAAAGTGTCAACAACAAATTCAACCTTGGAAACGTCTTTTGTTTCTGTTGATGTGTTAAGTGTTTTTTTCTGCTTTGAGAAAAAATATTTTATAGAGATAACCGCAATTGCGATAAGTAAGATAAAGACGATCCCCATAATATATGGTTTGCCATTGTCGGAAAGGCCCGGGACTAACATAACCCCGATAACAAATCCAATAGATAAACACACTAAAAGAACCCACACTCTGTTAAAAGAATTACCAGGCATATAGATACCAGTTCAAAATATCCTGCCCCCATAAGAGGCTTATAACAGCTCCGGTCGCGAGATACGGACCGAACGGTATTTTAGATCCCCACTCTCTTCCTTTTATTGCTATCAGAGCAACGCCCATAACCGAGCCAAGAAGACTGCCGACGAACGTGGTGAGAATTATACCCTTCCAGCCAAGGATGCCTCCCATCATCGCCATCATCTTTATGTCCCCGCCTCCCATCGCTTCCTTTTTCAATAAAGCCTTGCCGAGGACCGCAATGATATAGAACGATCCCCCTCCCGCGATGCAGCCTATGACTGAATCCTGATAGCCCAATAAATTAACTCGTAAAAAAGGATCCGGAAGAACAACAGAACCGAGGATCAGGGCAATAGGAATTCCGGGCAGAGTGATGCTGTTTGGAATAATCTGATGGTCAAGGTCGATAAAAAATACAACTATCAGGCTTGAAACAAAAACAAAATAAACCGGCAGAGCCCACGTATTATCAAAACCAAACCTGTTTAATATTCCGATATATAAGACCGCATTGAGTAATTCAACAACAGGATATCTAAACGACAGTTTTGATTTACAATATCTGCATCTGCCTCCAAGAACTAAAAAACTTAATACCGGAACGTTGTCATAGAACCTGATATGCTCTGAACATGTTGTACATCTTGAGGATGGGAATACAATTGATTTGCCTTGAGGCATGCGGTATATGCACACATTAAGAAATGAACCTATAATTAAGCCAAGAGCAAAAATAAATACATAAATGATCATTCGGGCAGTTTATTAATATTCTTTGCCTGTTTCCCGTAATCTTTTACTGCATCTCTTAAATCTTTCAATTCATTGAGCGCCTGCTGGACAATAAAATCCTGATATACCTCTTTCTCTCCCTTTTCTTTTAATTCAATGACCCTCTTCCCGATATCCCGGTATAAGTTATCTATCTTACTCTCAAGCTTACTGCTTTCATAAAGAAGTTTTACAACCGATGTCTCTGCCTTTGTCCTTTCAGCAACAAGAGTAGCGATCCACTTGACACGCATCAGCCCGGTATTGAAACTGTCTTTAACCTTGTTTATCATACTCCCCTCCTTAAGAAATCAAATATTAAATATATA
>CAZVHL010000020.1:0-10820 GCA_964626925.1 uncultured Nitrospiraceae bacterium | reverse complement strand
CTTTAACCTTGTTTATCATACTCCCCTCCTTAAGAAATCAAATATTAAATATATAAAATTCAATATACAAATCAAGATTTAAATAATTTTCAAAATAAAGTTGATTATACAACTTTTCATGAAATTCATTTTTGATTTTTCCTGGATTTAACTCTTAACCAATTCTAATCTACCCATCCATTTTCTATTTAATGTCTCTCGGAGCAACCGGTATTTGCCGAGATCAGGGTCTTCATCTATCAGGTTAAATGCTTCTTTCCTGGACATTTCAAGCACGCCGACGTCTCTCAGTATATTGGCAATTTTCAAATACGGAATCCCGGATTGGCGAGTGCCAAAAAAATCTCCAGGCCCTCTAATCGAAAGATCTTCCTCCGCAATCTTAAACCCGTCTCCAGTTGATTCCATCGCCTTCAACCGTCTTTTAGCCTCATCGCTGAAAGGCGGATAGGCCAAAAGTAGACAGTGAGAATCATAACCTCCCCTTCCTATCCTTCCCCTTAGTTGATGAAGCTGTGCAAGGCCGAACCTCTCAGAATGGACTATAAGCATGAGAGATGCATTCGGCACATCTATGCCGACTTCGATCACGGTTGTCGAGACAAGTATGTCGATCTCTCCTGATTTGAAACGGGCCATAATATCTTCCCTTTCACTATGATGAATCCTCCCGTGAACAAGACCAACATTTCTCTCAGGAAAAATCTTTTTAAATGCCTCCGCCCCGTCAATGGCAGACTTGAGATCCAGCTTCTCGGATTCCTCAATAAGGGGATATACTATATAAACCTGTCTTCCCTTTGACACCTCTTTTTCTATCAAATAATAGAGCCTGTCTTTTTGTGACGGGAAGAATGTTTTTGTAGTTATCGGCTTACGTCCGGCAGGCAGTTCATCGATAATCGAAATATCCAGATCTCCATACAGTGTCATTGCAAGGGTTCTCGGGATCGGGGTCGCAGTCATAATTAAAATATCAGGATTTGATCCTTTATGCCTGAGTGCTGCCCTCTGAACAACACCAAACCTGTGCTGCTCATCTATTACTGCAAGGCCAAGGTTCTTAAATGTTACATGTTCCTGAATAAGGGCATGAGTGCCTATGATAATATGTGCCGTTCCCCCTGAAACATCTTCAACAGTGTTGTTTTTACTGCTGGAAGTCAGCACCACCACATTCAGTCCGAGAGATTCAACCAGTTTGTGTATATTAATAAAATGCTGCTCAGCAAGAAGTTCTGTAGGTGCCATCAGACATGCCTGATAACCATTGTCAACCGCAATCAGCATAGATAAAAGTGCAACAACCGTTTTGCCGCAACCCACATCACCATGCAGCAGCCTGTTCATCGGAAGGGCACTCTTCATGTCCTTTCTTATCTGGTCAAAAACCCGCTTCTGCGCGCTGGTCAGCTCAAAAGGCAGTGTTTTGAGAAACTTGCTGTCCAGAACACCATTATCCCTGAAACTGATCCCCTTCTCTGTCTGTTCCCTTCTTTTCAGTACTGCAAGGCCAAGTTCCAGTAAAAAAAACTCATCAAAAATAAGACGCCTGTGGGCAAGACTTGAACCGTTATTCAGAGAATCCAGATCATTGATCTCTTCCGGAAAATGGGATTCTTTGACAGACCAGATCAGGGGTCTTAATCCGTTTCTCTTCAGGATATCTTCAGGCATATAATCTTCTATAAGAAAAGAATATGATTCAATCGTATTGAACATAAGTGTACGGATCTGTTTCGGTGAAATACCCTCTGTCGCTTTATAGACAGGCACAATCCTTGAAGTATGAATATATCTGTCATCAGTTCCGATCTGTTCAAAATCAGGGTTCTCCATTTCGAGCCCTACACCAGTATATGAACTGCCCTTAACTAACCCGCTTAAAATCACTTTCTGTCCTTTTTTGAAATATTTCTTCAGATATGGCTGGTTGAACCACTTGGAGACAAGTACGCCTGTTTCGTCAGTAACAGACAACTCAAATATCTTCATTCTCTTTCTCGGGGTTATTATGACTTCAGCTGACACAACCTCACCAACAGTGGTCTCATGGCTTCCATAATTCAGGTTGCAGATTTTTTTCAGATTTTTTCTGTCTTCATATCGCCACGGGAAGTAAAAGAGTAGATCATTAATGGTTTTGATGCCGAGTCTTTCGAGCATCCTGGCGCGGGCAGGACCAACCCCTTTTACATACTGGACAGGGGTATCGTTAGTTATCTGGGGGTTAAATTTTGAAGTTTTGGTGCTGGTGAGATTATTGACCTTGTTGTTCATCCTCAGAGACTTGGTCCTCTTCACCCGATTCACTTTCATTCTGAAGCTCATCGAGTTGCGTTTCAATCTCGCCCTTCCTCATCTTGTTATATTCTGTTTCACTGATTATATCTATATCCCAGCCGGTAAGTTTCATTGCCAGCCTGACATTCTGCCCTCTTTTGCCGATAGCTATCGATAACTGCTGGTCATTAACAACAACCATCGCAGACTTTTCTTCCTCATTGATTCCCAGACTCTCGACAACAGCAGGGCTCAAAGCTTTCGCTATTAAGACCCGTGGATCATCTGTCCAGGGAATAATATCAATTCTTTCACCTCTTAATTCCCTGACAATCGACTGTACACGAGTACCTTTCATTCCCACGCATGCACCAACCGGATCAACCATTGAATTATTCGAGGAAACAGTCAGTTTAGTTCTTTCACCTGCCTCCCTGACTATATCTTTTATAACTACCATACCCTCATAGATCTCGGGTATCTCCATCTTGAAAAGTTCCCCAACAAAGTTAGCGTGCGTCCTGGACAGTAGGATGACAGGCCCTCTCGGAGTTACCTTCACCTCCTCAATATAAGACCTTACTGTTTCGCCCCTTTTCAGGGTTTCGGTCGGGAGTGTTGATTTGATCGGAAGCATCGCTTCCGCTCTGCCCAGCGCAATATAGTAAGCACCCTTTTCCCTGCGTATCACTACTCCGTTAACAATCTCTCCTCCCTTGTCCTTATATTCCTCGAAAATAGCTTCCTTTTCAGCCTCCCTCACCCTCTGAAACAGAACCTGCTTTGCGGTCTGGGCAGCAATCCTGCCGAAATTTTCGATCGCAATGGGAGACTCTATAGCGTCTCCAACAGCCTTTGTCGAATCTATAGCCTTAGCCTCCTTAACAGATATCTCCTCCATAGAATTCTTGACCTTTTTCACAATCGTCTTTACCGCACTCATCGAGATTTCACCTGAAGTTGAATCAATCGATATATTAATTTCAGCATCAATACCATGTTTCTTTCTCACAGCGGATAAAAGGGCGGCTTCAAGAGTTCCAAGAATCGATTCCTTAGGAATTCCTCGTTCCTTGCTCATCTGCTCAATTATATGAATTAGGTCCCGGTTCATCTCTCTACACCTCCACTTCCAGCCTTGCCCTTGAAATATTGTTATATGATATTGTAACTTTCCTGTCTTTCTGTAAAACAAGCATTACATTTTCATCAGTTACATTCTCTATCTTCCCGACAAAAAATGTCTGTTTATCCACAGGCTCATTTGTAACTACCCTGATCTTCTTCCCGGAAAAACGAATGAAATCACGCGGTTTCCTGAGGGGCCTGTCCAGACCCGGAGAAGAAACCTCCAGAACATACGCGCCAGGGACAGGGTCTTCAACATCAAGAACCGTAGCTATTTCACGACTTACTCTCTCACAATCACCTATGCTGACTCCGCCCTGCTTTTCGATATAGACTCTCAACAGAATTTTCCCCTTCATTCT
This sequence comes from uncultured Nitrospiraceae bacterium, assembly GCA_964626925.1. Classification (GTDB taxonomy): domain Bacteria; phylum Nitrospirota; class Thermodesulfovibrionia; order UBA6902; family UBA6902; genus CAZVHL01. Next base: position 7,047 of record CAZVHL010000020.1, on the reverse strand, counting down.
GCCCAGTTCCATGTCATCAAGTTCGGCTCCCATGGAATCTATCGCAGGCTCGATCAATTCCCTTATTTTTCCTGCAAGTTCTTCAAGTTTCATACTATCCACCTAAAAAACAAAAGAGTGGGAAGACCCACTCTCATTTACTACTACAAGGTATGATAAAAAAACTACAATCAGAATAGCACTTTTGTCACAAAAACACAAGACAATATGAAATATCCCGGTTATTTAGTCTCTACTCACATGCAATTTTATTTTTTATGTTATATTGCTTTCCTCCTTCTGAAGGACTAACTTAGCAATTGTTCCGAATTTCGTCAAACCCTACAGCATCACCTGCTCCACCCTCTTATTAATCAATGGGGTTTATTATTTCCAGGGGTTTATCTTTTCAGTTACTTTCCACGTTCCGGCAACGGATTCCATAATTATTATTTCATCTTCTATCAATAATTCGGTTTTCCCGTTTGCGGTCTTTGTGTAATTGCCAGTGGCTGCTACTTTCAAAAAGTTTACCCCTTCGTCATCGATGTATTCCTCCTTCTGATCAAGTACTTCCACATTGATCTTTGAGAAATCATATGTTGCAGCACTGAGCGACTCGAAAATACCCTTTTCCTTGCTCGATGCTATGTATGCCTTTATACGATCGATTATCCCGGCTTGCTCCTCTTTTACATAAAAATCAGCTACCGACAGGTCAATCATCGGAATATGTTTTTGTATAAAATCCAGAACTAACTTCTCGGGAGTCACGGACGGGGCGGAGGTGCAGCCTGCTGCCAATACAAGCATCAGAACAGAAGCGATAAGCATTTTCAGTATCAGAGTCTGCCTGGACAAACCATTTGCGTTTGAGTTCATTGATTACTCCTCCTTAATTTTCATATCGGTTATACTCAATCTGCAAAATGAGAAATGATGATTATAATGCCGAGCCCTATCAAAAGCGATATAATATGTGCTACAACGGGGAGAACTTTGTTCAACATAAACTTCTTCATTCGTGCTTTACGCAAGCTGTGATTTTTGCTTTTAACGGAAGGGCTTGCTTGATTAACATTTAATGTGACTGCTTCTTTTAGTTCATACTGCATGTTTTTCTCCTAACCTACATGCTTTTAAGTTTAGAAACTTTTACCAACGGGCATCGAAAAATCGATAGCATTAAATTTTCCTATGGAATAATCCTTTAAAATGTATTTATTGGTGGATCACCATTACCGGACAGGGTGCATAGCCGATTACCCTGGACGTAACACTTCCCATAAATATCCTTTTCAGACCGGTCCGGCCATGGCTGCCCATAATAATGGTATCGGCATTGAGCTCTTTTGCAAGGTCAATAATAATCTTGTATGGCTCGCCTTCACGGACGAATGTTTCTGCATCTACACCTTCTTGCTGTATCCTGTTTTTTACATTCTCAATACCTGTCATTGCTTTTTTAACCATTTTCTCGACAACATCGGGCGCATTTGCAAGAAACTCATCGTTTGTATACACTGCACTTACGATTTTTAATGACCCGCCGTATGATTTTGCATAATTTATTGCTTCATCAACTGCGGCCACACTATATTTTGAGCCGTCCGAAGGCACAAGTATATTTTTCCAGCCAATAGATTTATCCTCTGGGATAATAAGCGTTTTGCCCTTAAAATGACCGATAACCCTGGCGGTAACACTTCCCATGAGAGCCCTCTCGATACTGGAGAGTCCATGTCTGCCCAACATTATTAATTCATAATTTTCTTCCTCAGCTACCTCAACAATTTTTTCAAAGGGCTCTCCTTCTTCCAGTCTGACATTTATTGATGCTTTTTCGAATTCAGCAATTTTTATAGCATCCTCAAGAATCTTTGCTCCCTGACCTTTCAATATCTCGCTGATATTACTAATGCCGATCAGATCAAGGTCTCCCTGATAGGGAGGGTTAACTGCCACAATGGTGATCCATTTTTTTTCATCGACGGCTAATTGAAATGACTGTCTCAAAGCATTTTTGCTTGCTTCTGAGCCGTCTACAGCTACTAAAATTTTATTATATCTTCCCATGTGTTCAGTCGCCTATATCTATGTTTTTCTGTGGCTGGGCACTTCCCTTATTGATTTTTCTTTTTCTTCAGCCTTTGCTTCAGACATCCCTTTTATCATAGCGCCGGTTATTATTATGCCTGCTGCGCCCAGTGCAGCCACTAATGACCAGAAGCTTATCCCGTTGAAAAGAGCCGCAGTGCCCGGATCAAGGGGTGCCTTCCAGCCCAGATCAGCTAAATAGCCGGGGATCTTGGCCCCCCTGCTTATGGCAACGATCAGCATAACCGAAGACATAACAAGCTTGATCGTATAATCCTTTACATATGTGGTACCAAGAGCGCCAAGCTGAACACCGATGAGCGATGCGGACAGTATTAGTAGAGTAAGCCTTATATCAACCAGACCGCTCAATGCCCACTGGAATGAGCCCCACGCACCCATAACAAAGGCTATAAGCAGTTCGGTCGCACTTGCTATAATGGCTGAAGCTCCAAATACGTATATCATGCCCGGCACTCCGATAAAGCCGCCTACGGCAATGGTTGCTGCGAGCATCCCGGTTGCGAGACCTACAGGCAGCGTAATCCATATGGAAAGAGTAAAACCTGCTGTCTTGAAGTGTATCATCGGAGGGATTTTGATCTGCTGCATTTTAACTGCGAGCTTTGAAATCGTATCATCTGAGCCGCTTTTTGAAAGCTTAAAGGCATCACGCAACACATATCCCCCAACCACTACGAGTGTTATTACAAAAACGAGACTTACATAAAGGTTTGAGCCTGCGTTCCCCCATGCGTTTAGGATTGCCTTCTGGATTATTATACCTATTTGAACGCCTGCAATTGCGGACACTGCCATTACAAGTCCCAGTTTAATATCCACTTGACCGTATTTAAATCGTTTGTAAGCTCCCACCATTGCCTTCGGAAACTTATGGCACATATTACTGGCAACGGCAATAGCGCCCGGAACACCCAGAGACATCATTGCAGGAGTAAGAACGAATGCTCCGCCAGATCCAATGAATCCGCTCAGAAGCCCTCCGATTAATCCCACTACAATAAGAGCGATGACTTTGGATAAAGTAAGGTCAAGGAACATGACTTCCGAAGTCTTGACGAAGATCTGTCCATCCCGTTCCTCAAAAGTCATCATAACTTTACTGTTTATTGTGATGTCCTCAGCCTTGATTTCTTCGCCCAGCTGCAGGGTCATGGTCTGCTCAGAACTATCAGTCTGAAAGATAGCTGTTCCCGCTGCTTCATCAATCTCCAGAAAGACACCCTTTTTAAAGTTCTTCGGTGGTGGACCACCTGCAAATGCTACAGAAGCGAGTGACATTGTCATCAATAGAATTAGAATAACTGAAATAAACTTTCTCATTTCCAACATATCTCCTCTCAAATTCTTTGTATTGTATTAGTGCTTTTTTGCTTCAAGGCCCAGCATACTGATCAGGTTACTGGCAAAGGCTCCGTGCATAAAGGAAAACCAGAATGCGGTCGCGATCGGATACGCTGCATAGTATCCTCCCCTCGTGTATATTTCTGTTATCCATCCCTCGTTCGAAAACAGTATGAAATACGATGCGATTGATATGGAGCCGAAAATGATTGTCTGCAAGTACGGTTTTTTCTTTTTTATTTGCATGATTACCTCTTTCCCATTTTTTCTTTTTATATAAATGAAACTGTCGATAAATCAGGTACTACTACCGGCTGGCACTAAAAAGCCATGAGAAATCTTCTCCTTAATTTTTCCAAACCTGTTTTGCGCCTCTTTTAAACTCTCTCTAGCTTTCTCATATTCACCTGCCTCTGCAAATGTAATTGCTATTGAAATGAGGTCATCAATTGATGTACGGTCCTCATTTTCATGAGATTTTGCTAAATCAGGTTGTTCTTTCATTATCTCCCTAGCTGTCTCAAATTCGCCTGCCTCTGCAAATGCAACGGCAGCCATTGCATCTTCAATTTTTTTAAAAAATATTTTCATTCTTTCCTCCTTTATGTGTTTGCATTTAATAGCCTTGACAATGAAACGATCGGCTTTGAAATGTTTTTTAAAAGTTTTATTGTGTTAATAACGCCTTTACCGCTTAATGACGGACTCAACAAAATCATGTCAACTGCCTGTTCACGTTCTACTACTTTTTTTATATTTGAGACTATATCTCCTACTGCTGTTTTGTAGTTGATTTTTAATGGCGGAGTGTTTATGCAATATTTTATAATCAGCGACTCTGTTCTCTTTAATGCATCTTTATCCATTTCCCGGAGCCATTCCTCTGAAATCTCTTTTGCTGTTTTAGTCTCACCTGCTTCTGCAAATGCAATGGCTGCCATACTATCCTCTAATGATTTAATTAATGGCTTGTCGTAAATGATCAATATAGTGATATCTGTTCTTACTGTTTCTGACAATTCAAGAACATATGAAAAGCCTTCTTCATAATCATCATTTCCCTTTGTTACGAACAGCAGTTTTTTTCTCATCATTAGCCTCTCTTTCACAAAGAGTAATATCAATAAGCGTGCCAGACAAAATATCGTTGAAAATAAAGGGAATTTTGATAAAGGATGTTAAAAAGGAAGTTTCAATTTGAAACAGGGGTGAACGTTATAAGAACGGTTAATCTATTTATTTAAAATTCTCCAGAGGCTGGTTCTTGAGATACCTAACCTTTTCGAGGCCTTGGCCTTATTATTGCCTAAAGACTCCAGAACTTTCTCAGCATAATCCCTGCTTATCTCGTCAATCGTCCTGATTCTGTTTGGATCTATTGTTTCAATTTGAAACAATGATATGCTCTGCGGAAAGTTTTCATGCATTATTTTTGTTGTTTTCTCCAAAATTACCGCTCTTTCAATTATGTTTTCCAGTTCTCTTACGTTTCCCGGAAAAGAATATGCCATTAGCATATTCATTGCTTCTTTGCTGAAACCATTGATCTTTTTATTGGCCTTTTTTGAATGTTTCTCCAAAAAATACTTGCCAAGAGGCCTGATGTCTTCTCTCCTCTCTCTCAGCGGCGGAAGATAAATATCCATCACATTAAGTCTGAAGTATAAGTCTTCTCTGAATTTACCATTCGCAATAAGAGTGCTTATATTCTGATTTGTAGCTGTAATTAACCGCACATCAACCTTGACAGTTTTTGTACCGCCAACTCTGAGAAACTCCTTGTCCTCAACTACTTTTAACAACTTAGCCTGCAGAGCTGGCGACATTTCCGCAATTTCATCGAGAAACAGGGTGCCGTTATTGGCAATCTCCATCAGTCCCTGTTTAGCAGACAAAGCCCCTGTAAAAGCCCCTTTTTCATGACCGAATAACTCGCTTGCCAGAAGCTCCTCAGTAAAAATGGCACAGTTTACGGCCAGAAATGGCCGGCCATCTCGCAGACCGGTATAATGAATAAGCTTTGCGACGAGCCCTTTGCCTACACCACTTTCTCCAGAGATTAACACATTACAGTCAGACGTAGAAATGCTGTTTACAACATCAATTACCCTCTTCATTATCATGCTTTTTACTATAAATGTAAGTCCTTTTATGGTTAATCCTTTTTCAAAGGGAGGTGAGGGAGGGTTGAGAGACGCCTTAAGGGCTATGTTGTCTTTTTCCAGTCTTTTTTTTTCCTGAATCTTCTTTATTTTTAAAAGAATCTCGTCAAGATTAAAAGGTTTGGTAATGTAATCAACTGCGCCCTTTCTCATTGCATTAACTGCAGATTTTATGCTTCCGAAACCTGTTATTATGATTACTTCTGTTGCCGGATAATTGTCTTTGACCTTATTAAGAAGTGTTAAGCCATCCATCCCGGGCATTTTTATATCAGTAATAAGAAGGTCAAACGTTTCGTGCTGGATCTTTTTAAATGCATCGGTGCCGTTGTTAACAGTTGTTACACTATAACCTTCAGCCTCCATTGCATAAAGGAGGTGTTTTACTGTAATTTCTTCATCTTCAGCAATCAATATCTTAATAGACATTATTCTCCCGGAAAAGTAATTATAAATGTAGTGCCTTTATCAGGCTCGCTCTTCACCTCGATTTTTCCATTGTGCCTCTCTATTATACTGTAAACGATTGCCAGTCCCAAACCGGTCCCTTTATCCTTAGTAGTAAAAAAAGGATCAAAGATCTTCGAAATGTCCTCCGAAGGGATACCTTTACCTGTGTCGGCAACTTTAATTTGTACACATGTTTCGACCCTGTTTATTGCAATCTCTAAAGACCCATGACCCTCCATTGCATCTGTAGCATTACCGCAGAGGTTAATGAAAACCTGCTGTATAAGCTCCTTATCTGCATGGACGATAATGTCTTTATCACCTGTTACATTGTATTGTACATCAGCCATCTCCCCGTAAGTTTTCATCCAGTGCAACAGATTTTCTATGATATTGACTATCTGGATCGATTCATATGCGGAGACTCTTTGTCTTGAATATTCAAGAAGATCGTTGACTATCCTTTTCATCCTTAGGGTCTGTGAAAAAACATCTTTGATAGATTCACCAATTATCCCGGGACATGTTTCAGCGTCAACCTGTTTTGACAATGTCTGCGCAGCAAGATAAACATTATTCAGGGGATTATTAAGTTCATGAGCAACCCCGGATGCAAGTGTCCCTAAGGATGCAAGCTTTTTGCTCAGAAGAAGTTCCTCATTTTTATTCTTGATTTCATTATCTCTTGCGATCAGGTCATGTTCCATTTTATTGAAGGTATTGATCAATTCTCCCACTTCATCCTGTTTTTCCGGAATTACCAGTAACGAAAATTCCCCTTTGCCTGTTTTTTCAATAGCCCCTGTTAATATTTTAAGGCGACTTAAAATATCATGGCTAACAAAAAGTGAAGTGCCTAATCCAATAAGAAGGAACAAAGGAAACATGAATAATGCAGTTGTATGTAAAAAACTTATATACCTTTCGACCTTTTCTCTTGCTGATTTATCAAGCGCTTTGGAGATATTCAATATTTCTTCCCCGCTTTTCCTTA
>CAZVHL010000019.1:10552-17331 GCA_964626925.1 uncultured Nitrospiraceae bacterium | reverse complement strand
AAGGGATTTATTGTAGTGACAGGAAAAAGTTATAAATAACTGACAACAGAAAACGGTCAAGGAATACTAAAGAAGGTTAACGATGAACGAGAAAATAAGAATAAATCTAAGGGCATTTGATCACAGATTGCTTGACCAGTCGGTTAGGGAGATAGTTGAAACTGCGAAAAGAACGGGTGCAAAAATCTCAGGTCCTGTACCTCTCCCGACGAAGATAAATAAAATTACGGTACTGAGGTCACCTCACGTAGATAAGAAATCAAGAGAACAGTTTGAAATCCGGACCCATAAGAGACTGCTTGATATTCTGGATCCTACACCTCAGACAGTGGATGCACTTATGAAATTGGATCTGGCAGCTGGAGTAGATGTAGAGATAAAACTATGAAGGGAATACTCGGGAAAAAAATCGGAATGACGCAGGTCTTTGAAGAAGATGGCCGTATGGTACCTGTGACTGTTATAGAAGCAGGACCTGCAAAGGTCATACAGAAAAAAGAAATTGACATTGATGGCTACGAAGCACTGCAGGTAGGCTTTGATCAGAAAAAGAAAGAGAAAAATGTAACGAAACCGATGCTTGGGCATTTCAAAAAAGCATCGCTCCCGGCCTTCCGGTTTTTAAGGGAATTGAATATGGAAGGTTTAAATGCAGGTGATTCTATTACGGTAGATATATTTTCCAAGGGAGAAAAAGTCTCAATTATAGGCACTTCAAAGGGTAAAGGTTTTCAGGGTGTAATAAAACGGCATAATTTTAGTGGCGGTCCGGCATCTCATGGATCAATGTTTAAAAGAGCACCGGGTTCTATCGGGCAGAGCGCCTCTCCATCAAGGGTATTTAAAAACAGAAAAATGCCCGGTCACATGGGGAGCGAAAAGGTCACAGTAAAGAATATAGAAGTGTTTGATGTGAGGAAAGATCAGAACCTGATTCTGGTTAAAGGTGCTGTTCCGGGAGCCAACGGAGGCTACGTAATAATAACATCTGAAGCACCTGTTGCTGTAAAGGATAACTAATGGCTGAGACAGAACTTATTAGTCAGGATAATAAATCAGTAGGTAAAACCGACCTGCCGGATGATATATTTGGTGTTGATGTTAAAAAGGGACTTCTCCATGAAGTTGTACGCAATCATCTTGCCAATAAAAGGCAAGGTTCAGCAGCAACCAAAACAAGGGGACTTGTCAGAGGAGGCGGCAGAAAGCCTTTCAGGCAAAAGGGGTCTGGCAGAGCCAGGGCTGGAAGCAACAGGTCGCCGGTGTGGAAGGGCGGAGGAACGGTTTTTGGACCTCATCCCCGTGATTATTCATACAAGCTTCCCAAGAAAGCAAAATGGGCTGCCATGAGTTCATCTCTTACTGCCAAATTTATTGATGGTGAAGTGAAAGTTATAGATAAAATTAATATAGATGAGCCAAAGACAAAGGCGGTCAAGGGACTGCTTAACGGGCTTGGAATCAAGAAAAGTGTTTTAATCATCATACCTGAGAAAAATGAGGCACTTGAACTTGCTGTCCGTAATTTACCGAAAGTGAATGTTGCACGTGTTAATGAGCTTAATGTTTTTATGGTTCTTTCACATAATGAGCTTCTAATATCTAAAGACGCTGTTGAGAAAATGAAAGAGGTTTATTCAGAATGAAATATGTCTATGATGTCCTTCTTGGACCTATGCTGACAGAAAAAGGAACCTTGCTGAAGGAGAAGGAAAATAAAGTTTTGTTTAAAGTGGCAACAGCAGCAAATAAAATAGAGATCAAAAAAGCTGTTGAAGAAACTTTCAAGGTCAAAGTTGATAATGTTGCGACGATTAACTGCAGAGGAAAGATAAAAAGCATGGGAAGATACAAAGGCAAAAGGCCGGACTGGAAGAAGGCTATAATTACCCTGAAAGAGGGCGAAAAATTAGATGTTATTGAAGGAATGTAGATGGGAATAAGAAAATATAAACCAACATCACCCGGTTCGCGATTCAGAAGCGGTTCCGACTTTTCTGAAATAACGGCAACCAAGCCATATAAGCCGCTTGTTCGACCGATAAAAAAGAGCGGTGGGCGGGCTAATTCCGGGCGCATATCATCATGGCAAAAAGGCGGAGGTCACAAGAGGGCATACCGCATTATAGATTTTAAACGTAATAAACTGGGTATTCCCTGTACTGTCGAGACAATTGAATATGATCCCAACAGGACGGCTCGTATAGCTTTACTAAAATATGCCGATGGTGAAAGGCGATATATACTTGCTCCTTTAGGTGTGAAAGTTGGGGAGAAGTTGCTATCGGGAGCTGACGCCGAAATAAAATCAGGTAACACGCTTCCGGTAAAAAATATTCCGCTCGGTACAATCATACATAATATAGAAATCAGGCCGGGTCAGGGAGGAATCATCGCAAGGAGTGCGGGTGCATATGCACAGCTTGTAGCCAAAGACGGAAAGATGTGCCAACTGAAACTTGCTTCAACTGAAGTGAGGTTTGTCCCCTCAGACTGCATGGCTACAATAGGCCAGGTAGGCAATGTTGAATGGGAAAATATATCGATCGGCAAAGCAGGAAGAAACCGATGGTTTGGCAAAAGACCTCATGTAAGAGGCGTAGCTATGAACCCGGTTGACCATCCTCTTGGCGGTGGTGAGGGGAAAAGTTCAGGTGGAAGGCCTCCGGTTTCTCCATGGGCCAAGCCTGAAGGCAAAAAGACCAGAAAAAACAAGACGACCGATAGATTCATAGTCAGAAGGAGAAAGAAATAGATGCCCAGATCATTAAAAAAGGGACCATTCATCGAGCCTAAACTTCTTAAGAAGATTGATTTAATGAATGAGAAGAATGAAAGAAACGTTATCAAGACATGGTCCAGGAGATCTACTATTTCTCCGGAATTTATAGGTCATACTCTGGCGGTTCATAACGGCAGAAAATTCATTCCTGTCTATGTTACTGAAAATATGGTTGGACATAAACTTGGAGAGTTTTCCCCGACAAGGACATTTAAGGGGCACTCGGGTACAAAAAAAGAAGATAAAAAGAGATAAAAGGATTGAGGTAATACGCAGTGGAGTCAAAAGCCATACTTAAACATGCGAGGATGTCGCCCAGAAAAGTGAGAAGGGTAGCAAATCTGATTAAAGGAAAAAAAGCCGGAGATGCCATTATAAACCTCGGGTTTCTTCCTCATAGAGGTGGCAAGGTTCTGGCAAAAGTATTGAAATCTGCAATGGCAAACGCAGAACAGAAAAAAGTAGCGGATCCCGATTCGATGAAAGTATCAAGGGTTTTTGTGGATCAGGGTCCTACCATGAAGAGAATGATGCCGCGTGCAATGGGCCGGGCAGACATTATAAAGAAGAGAACAAGTCACATAACAATAATTCTGGAAGAATAGAGGAGGTTATATTTTGGGACAGAAGACTCATCCTATAGGCATCAGACTTGGAATCATCAAGAGCTGGGATTCACGATGGTTTGCCAAGAGAAACTATAAGGAAATGCTGTTTGAAGATATCACCATCCAGAGATTTGTGAAAGCTAATCTTAGTCACGCGGGTGTGCCTAAAGTGGAAATCGAGAGAACTGGCGATAAGGTTAAGGTAATCATTAATACAGCCCGTCCCGGCATCATCATAGGTAAGAAGGGGGCTGAAGTTGATAAGCTGAAGAAAGAACTTGAAAAACTGACAGGGAAAGAGCTGTCTATAGATATAAAAGAAATCCGGAAACCTGAAGTAGATGCTCAGCTTGTTGCGGAGAACATAGCGCTTCAACTCGAAAAGAGGATCGCTTTCAGAAGGGCGATGAAGAAGGCTGTCTCGTCAGCAATGAGGTTTGGGGCTCAGGGTATTAAAGTCGCATGCGGCGGGCGCCTTGCCGGTGCTGAAATAGCCAGATCCGAGTGGTACAGAGAAGGAAGAGTGCCCTTGCATACATTCAGATCCGACATAGACTATGGAGTTACAGAGGCAAAAACAACATATGGAAGAATCGGTATAAAGGTCTGGATTTATAAAGGAGATATTTTACAGGACACTACATTACTGGAGTCTTCCGGTAGTGACAGCGTTACTTAAGAGGACAATTCACCATGTTAATGCCGAAAAAAGTTAAGTACCGGAAAATGCAGAAAGGCCGGATGAACGGCAAAGCTTATCGTGGTTCGAAGGTGTCTTTTGGCGAATACGGTCTTAAGGCGATGGAGCCTGGATGGATTTCAAATCGCCAGATAGAGGCGGCGAGAATTGCAATAACAAGGCATGTAAAAAGAGGCTGTAAAGTATGGATAAGAATTTTTCCTGACAAGCCTCTTACAAAAAAGCCTGCAGAAACAAGAATGGGAAAAGGCAAGGGTTCACCGGAAGCATGGGTAGCAGTGGTAAAGCCTGGAAGAATTATGTATGAAATGTCTGGTGTTGATGAGAGTCTTGCCAAGGAGGCACTGAGACTGGCATCTCACAAATTATCAATAGCGACTAAATTCGTAAAGAGGGTTGGGTGAGTATGGCGAAAGCAACTGAAATGAGAGACAAGACTGTTGATGAATTAAGGCAGGATGAGTCTGATCTTCGCAAAGAGATGTTCAATCTTCGTTTTCAGCAGGTTACTGGTGAAATAGAAAATCCGTTAAGAATAAGACTTGTGAGAAAAGATATTGCCCGTATTTTGACAGTTATCAACGAAAAGACTAAAGCAGAAAGCAAATAGGAAGGAATAAATGCCAAAAAAGGTTTACACAGGTCAGGTAATAACAGACAAAATGGACAAAACGGTTGTGGTTGCTGTAACCAGACTGACGCAGCATCCTATGTACAAAAAGACGATTAAAAAAATCTCTAAATTTAAGGCCCATGATGATGAGAATAAATGTAAGCGCGGAGATGTTGTATCAATAATTGAGGCAAGGCCTATAAGCAAGGACAAGAGATGGAAAGTTCTTGAAGTTGTCAGAAGAGGAAGCGAATGATTCAGCAGGAGACTGTATTAGATGTGGCTGACAACTCCGGAGCCAAAAAAGTGCTCTGCATTAGAGTCCTTGGAGGTTTCCACAGGAGATATGCAAGTATCGGTGACAAGATAGTCGTAACTGTCAAAGAGGCTGATCCCGGTGGGACAGTTAAGAAGGGCACAGTTACAAAGGCTGTAGTCGTGAGAACCAAGAAGGCATTAAAAAGGCCTGATGGCTCTTATATAAGGTTTGATCAGAATGCTGCGGTGATTATCAATGCTGAAGGGGAGCCGGTAGGAACGCGAATATTCGGCCCTGTTGCAAGAGAGCTCAGGTGGAAGGAGTTTATGAAAATCGTTTCACTTGCTCCGGAGGTTATATGATGGAGCGCAGTATAAAGGAGAAGACGTGGGTTTAGGAATAAAGAAAAATGACATTGTTCTGGTAGTAACTGGTGCTGAAAAAGGTAAAAAGGGCAGAGTGCTGTCGGTTGATCTTGGAAAAAACAGGCTGATTATTGAGAGAGTGAATATGATTAAAAGGCACATGAAGCCAAGCAAGAAGTATCAGCAGGGAGGAATAATAGAAAAGGAAGCTCCTGTAAACAGGTCAAATATTAAACTATTATGTCCCAAGTGTGATAAACCGACCGGAATTGGTAATACCATTCTTGAAAATGGCAAGAAAATCAGGTCCTGTAAAAAATGCGGGGAGGTTATTGAATAACAGATGAACAGGATAAAAGAAAAATATATCAATGATGTTGTGCCGAGTCTGATGAAGGACTTTGCTTATAAAAGTGTGATGCAGATTCCTGAAATAAAGAGCATTGTCCTGAATATTGGCATGGGTGAAGCAACTCAGGATATAAAACCACTGGAATCAGCTGTCAAGGAACTGGCCACTATAACAGGACAGAAAGCTGTTATTACAAGAGCTAAAAAATCGATAGCCGGCTTTAAGCTTCGTGAAGGCATGCCTGTAGGCTGCAGGGTTACTTTAAGAGGAAAGAGGATGTATGATTTTCTCGATAAATTTATCGCGCTTGCACTTCCCAGAATAAGGGATTTCAAAGGAATACCTGCGAAGTCATTTGACGGTCGGGGGAATTATGCGTTTGGTATAAGGGAACAGATAATATTTCCTGAAATCAATTATGACAAAGTTGCCAGTATTCATGGTATGGACATAGTGTTTATTACCTCGGCAAATACAGATGAAGAAGGCAAGGCACTTCTCAAATATATGGGAATGCCTTTTGAAAACTAAACTACATATAATATTAACAGCATTGAGGATGAAAACAGAACTACTGGATGGCTAAAAAAAGTCTCATAGCAAAGCAGAAAAGGGAACCTAAATTTAAAGTAAGGGCATATAACAGATGCAGTTTATGTGGCAGACCAAGGGGATATCTAAGGAAATTCGGTTTCTGCAGGATCTGTTTTAGAACACTTGCACTGAAAGGCCAGATACCTGGTGTAACAAAATCCAGCTGGTAGAGGTATTTTAATTATGATGACCGACCCGATTGCGGACATGCTTACAAGAATCAGAAATGCCAATATGGCCAAACATGAGAAAGTGGACATACCGGCGTCCAAGATGAAAATCGAAATAACAAAAATCCTGAAGGACAAAGGGTTTATTAAAAGCTTTAAAGTATTAAGGGACAGAAAACAGGGTATAATCAGGGTTTCGATGAAATATTATGAAGACGATGAAAAGGCGATAACCGGAATTAAAAAGATCAGTAAACCGGGATGCAGGGTATATGCAGACAAAGCAACGATACCAAAAGTTATGGGTGGATATGGAATAGCCATATTGTCAACTTC
>CAZVHL010000019.1:0-10452 GCA_964626925.1 uncultured Nitrospiraceae bacterium | reverse complement strand
AAGAGGAATACTGACTGATGAAGTATGTCGCGGCGAAGGAATTGGCGGCGAAATTCTGTGTAATGTGTGGTAATAAAAAAGTAAAAACAAAAAATAAAAGAGCAAAGTTTTTTCATTTTAATTTGGAGAGAAAATGTCGAGAGTAGGAAAAGTCCCGGTAGACATACCGGAGGGTGTAGATATAAAAATTCAGAAAAGCCTTGTCACTGTTAAGGGGCCAAAGGGTGAACTTAAATGGAATTATCCCGCCGGCATTAAGGTTTCTGTACAGGATAAAACTGTAATTGTAGAAAGACCTGCTGAAACTAAGCAGTTGCGGTCTCTTCATGGAACAACGAGAAGTATTATAGCTAACATGGTTACAGGTACAACTACTGGATACAAGCGGGAAATGTCAATTATAGGTGTTGGATACAGGGCCCAGGTACAGGGTCAGAAAATCACGTTTACCCTTGGATATTCTCATCCTATTGTTTTTAACCTGCCGGAAGGAGTGACTGCCCAGGTTGACAAAAAACAGACCCAACTGACTCTTGAAGGGATAGATAAATATTTAGTCGGTCAGGTGGCGGCCAATATCCGTTCCCTTAGGCCGCCAAATGTATATAAGGGCAAAGGCATTAGATATGCTGATGAAGTTATCAAACTTAAAGTTGGAAAAGCGGGTAAGTAACCGGGAGTTTGAGAATATTATAAAAAATTAATAGAGGTGAAGAAGTTTGAGAGCAAGTAGAGACAAAGCAAGACAGGCAAGACATAAAAGAGTGAGAAAAAAAGTTTATGGCACGTCGGATAGACCGAGGCTGAATGTTTTCAGGAGCCTTAAGCAAATCTATGCACAGGTCATTGATGATCATACAGGAAAAACTCTTGTAGCGGCATCAAGTATGGATAAGGAACTGAAAGGCAAGACAGGTGTGGGTGGCAACATTGATGCTGCCAAAATCGTTGGTCAACTGGTCGCAAAAAGGTCTGGTGAAAAAGGGATTAAAACTGTTGTATTAGACAGAGGTGGATATCTCTACCATGGCAGAGTAAAGGCGTTGGCTGATGCAGCCAGAGAAAATGGCCTGGAATTTTAGAAATAATTCATTAAATTTGATTGTTAATTGTTGCTTTTATTATAAGGAGGAATAGTGGGTAGAATTGACCCAGAAAGTTTAACCGTTTTAAAAGACAAGGTCATTTTTATTAACCGGGTTGCAAAGGTTGTTAAAGGTGGAAGACGGTTTGCGTTCAGTGCACTTGTAGTTGTAGGTGATGAAGCGGGACATGTAGGAATAGGGAAAGGCAAAGCAAAGGAAGTCCCGGAGGCTATAAGAAAAGCTGTAGAACAGGCCAAAAGGGCATTAGTAAAAGTCACAATAAAGGATGGAACTATACCCCATCGCATAAACGGAATATATGGAGCTGGCAGGGTAGTGATGTTGCCGGCTGGTCAGGGCACGGGATTAATTGCAGGTGGACCGGTAAGAGCCGTTATGGAAGTTGTGGGAATTCGTAATATTGTTGCTAAGTCAATCGGCAGCAGGAACCCGTTTAATACAGTTCGGGCTACACTCGATGGTCTTACGAAATTAAAAGATGCTGCAAGTGTTGCAAGGCGAACAGGTAAAAACGAGTCTGAACAAAAGGAAAAACAGTGAAGAAGATTACAGTTACTTTAAGGAAAAGCCTGATAGGAAGATCTGAGAAGTTGAGGAGGGTTGTCAGGGCACTGGGATTGAGAAAAATCAATCATAGTGTAACTCATGATGATACACCGTCGATTAGAGGAATGATTCACAAAACGTCTCATTTAGTTGAGGTTTCGGAGAAATAAATGAATTTATCAGATCTTGTACCAGCTGCCGGGAGTAGAAAAAATAGAAAAAGAGTTGGCAGAGGCCCTGGCTCCGGCCATGGAAAGACTTCATGCCGCGGCCATAAGGGACAGAAATCAAGAAGCGGCGGCGGAACCAAACCCGGTTTTGAGGGTGGTCAGATGCCATTGCAGAGAAGGCTACCGAAGAGGGGCTTTACTAATATTTTTCAGGAACGGTATTCGGTTGTTAATATCGGGGCCTTGGACAAGCTTGAAGAAACTGCTATCACACCGGAAATACTGGTAGATGCTGGAATAATAAAAAATCAAAAAAACAGAGTTAAGATTTTAGGTCAAGGTGACATTTCTAAACCAATTACTGTAAAAGCACATGCCTTTAGTGCTTCTGCCAAGGAAAAAATAGAGAAGGCAAAGGGAAGCATAGAGCTGCTGTGAGTGTTGTCAATAGTTTTAAGAATATCTTCCGGATTCCAGAGCTTAAAAGCAGAATTCTCTTTACTCTTGCCCTGTTGGCTGTCTACAGAATAGGCGCCCATATTCCAACTCCCGGAATTGACGGGCTAGAACTCAGTAAATTTCTCCTGGATAGGGGCGGTGCGCTTATGGGCTTTTTTGATATGTTCTCCGGGGGCGCACTGTCAAGGGCGACTATCTTTGCGCTTGGCATTATGCCTTATATCAGTGCATCAATTATCCTGCAGCTTCTTACTGTTGTTATCCCTCATCTTGCCAGACTTGCAAAAGAGGGAGAGAGCGGCAGAAAGAAAATTATACAGTATACCCGTTATGGGACTGTTGTAATCAGTATTGTGCAGTCTATCGGGATAGCAGTTGGAATCGAAAGTATGAACGAAGGCACATTTGTTCAGAATCCGGGCTGGTCATTCCGGCTGATGACGATGGTCACCATGACTTCAGGCACAGCATTCCTTATGTGGCTGGGAGAGCAGATTACAGAGAGGGGAATCGGAAACGGGATTTCTCTCATAATATTTGCCGGAATTGTCGCAGGATTTCCCAATGCTGTTATAAGTTCAGTATCACTAATAAGGGCTGGCGAACTGCATATACTTTTAATGCTGGTTTTAATTGTAATGATGGTGGGTGTTGTTGGTTTTATTGTCTTTATGGAAAGAGGGCAACGAAAAATTCCGATTCAATATGCAAAGCGTGTAGTTGGCAGAAAGGTCTACGGCGGACAGAACACGCATCTGCCGTTAAAGGTGAATACTGCCGGGGTTATTCCACCAATATTTGCATCATCGATTATTATGTTTCCTGCCACTATTGCGGGATTCATCGCTATCCCATGGGTCCAATCATTTGCGAGTCAGCTTGCGCCAGGCTCAATACTCTATACGATGATTTATGTCAGCATGATTTTCTTTTTCTGCTATTTTTATACTTCAATAACATTTAACCCGGTTGATATAGCCGATAACCTGAAAAAATACGGCGGATTTGTTCCTGGAATCAGACCGGGACAGAATACTTCCGATTATATTTACCATGTTCTGACTAGGATTACTTTCGGAGGTGCGGTCTATCTTTCATTAGTTTGCATATTGCCGGACATTTTGAGAGGTTACTTTAATGTTCCGTTTTATTTTGGAGGAACATCGATTCTGATTGTTGTTGGAGTTGGACTTGATACTATGTCTCAGATCGAATCGCATCTTGTTACACGTTCATATGACGGATTTCTTAAAAAGGGCAAGGTCCGCGGCAGAAGAGGCTGAATGTTCATTCTCATTGTTTTGTATATGTAGCAACTAATAATTTATTGCGATTAGCGGCCGCTCTTATTAATTGATAGTTCTTAAATCAGATGATGAAATCAAAAGGATGCGGGAGTCGTGCCGCATCGTGGCCGAAGTGCTGGAAGGCATCAGGAAGCGTATTTCTTCTGGTGTAAAAACCAGGGAACTTGATAAGTTTGCAGAATCTTTTATACGTTCAAAAGGAGCAAAACCGGCTTTCAAGGGATATAGAGGTTATCCCTCAACTATCTGTGCCTCTGTCAATGAGCAGGTGGTTCATGGAATTCCTTCATCTGTAAAATTAAAGGAGGGGGACATTATAAGTATTGATATTGGGGTTTATTACAATGGATTTTATGGAGATGCGGCGTTGACATTGCCTGTTGGTGACATCAGCAGTAAAGCAAAAAAGCTGCTTGCGGTTACTGAAGAATCATTGCAGGTTGGTATAGAGAATGCGGTCACAGGCAACAGGCTTTCTGATATATCGTTTGCTATTCAAAACAATGTTGAACCAGAGGGTTTTTCGGTGGTAAGAAACTTTGTGGGTCATGGAATAGGCAGAAAACTTCATGAAGAACCCCAAATTCCCAATTTTGGGAAACCCGGTCAGGGTCCTGAGCTGATGCCCGGTATGACATTAGCTATCGAACCGATGGTTAATGAGGGTGGATGGGAGATATCTATCTTAAATGATGGGTGGACAGCCGTTACAAAGGACCAGAGTTTGTCTGCTCATTTTGAGCATACTGTAGCAATAACAAAAAATGGTCATGATGTCTTGACTAAACTATAATGAATACTTATAATTATTAGTTCTATAATGCCTAAAGAAGAGGCCATAGAAGTTCAGGGTACAATACTTGAAAATTTGCCTAATGCTACGTTCAAGGTAGAACTTGAAAATGGGCAGAATATTCTTGCATATGTTTCCGGTAAAATGAGAATGCATTTTATAAAGATTTTGCCGGGAGATAAAGTCACGGTTGCGCTTTCGCCTTATGACCTGACTAAGGGCCGTATAACGTACCGATTTAAATAATTTACATATTAGCTGAAATTTATTTGTACTGGAAATTTTTGGAGAAGATATGAAAGTTCGCTCATCAGTAAAACCGATATGTGCAAAATGCAAAATAATAAAAAGACAGGGTGTGTTGAGAGTTATCTGCCCTAATCCGAAACACAAGCAAAGGCAGGGATAGGAGACAACGAACAGTGAGATTAGCAGGAGTAGATTTACCGAGAAACGAACGACTTGAAATTAGCCTGACCAGAATTTTTGGTGTAGGAAGAACCCTCTCCCGTAAAATACTGCAGGACACCGGAGTAGATCCTAACAAGAAGACGAGGGACCTGACTGATGAAGAGGGTGTAAAGCTCAGAACTGCGTTAGACAGTGATTACAAAGTGGAAGGTGACCTTAGGCGCGAAATTTCAATGCATATTAAACGGCTTCAGGATATTGGCAGTTATCGCGGACTCAGACACAGAGCCCGGTTGCCTGTGAGAGGTCAGAGGACAAGTACAAATGCACGCACACGTAAAGGGCCGAGAAAAGCTATCGGCGGCATGAAGAAGAAAGGTTAATTAAAAATGGCACAGAAACGGAAAAAGGGCGGTAAAAAAGAAAAGAAGGTCATTCATTCGGGTGATGCTTATATCCAGGCAACGTTTAATAATACGATAATTACTATTGCCGACAAGAACGGCAATGTCGTTACATGGTCTTCATCGGGTGCGCAGGGGTTTAAGGGGTCCAGAAAAGGAACCCCGTATGCAGCCCAGATAGCAGCAGATGCTGCGGCCAAGAAGGCTATGAATTTCGGAATGAGACAGATAGATGTTTATGTAAAAGGCCCCGGTGCCGGCAGGGAATCGGCTATCAGAGCCCTTCAGGCATCTGGAATGGAAATCAGCCTTATTAAGGATGTTACCCCGGTTCCTCACAATGGTACCAAGCCCCCGAAGAGGAGAAGAGTATAGTGGCGAGATATAGAGACGCACTTTGCAGGTTATGCAGAAGAGAAAGTGATAAACTTTTCCTTAAAGGTGACAGATGCTACACAGACAAGTGTGCAATAGAAAGAAGAAAATATGCACCTGGTCAGCATGGCCAGAGGAGGAGGAAATTCTCTGATTATGCACTGCAGCTCAGGGAAAAGCAGAAGGCTAAAGAGACATATGGTGTGCTTGAAAAACAGTTTAAAAATTATTTCCATATGGCAGAAAAAAAGAAGGGTGTTACAGGCAGTATTCTTTTGCAGCTTCTTGAACGCAGGCTTGACAATGTGGTGTACAGGCTTGGTTTTGCTTCAAACCGGAGGCAGGCGCGGCAGCTTGTATTGCATTGTCATTTTACTGTAAATGAGAAGCGTGTAAACATCCCTTCTTACCTGGTGCGACCCGGTGATATTATCGGGCTAAGGGAAAAGAGCAAAAAGCTTTCTATCATAGAAGAAAATGTTTCCAAAATAGAGCACAGGGGTTTACCTTCATGGGTAGAAGTGGATGTGAGTAATCTCCAGGGCAAAATACTTCACTCTCCTGCGAGAGAAGAAATTCAACTGCCCGTACAGGAACAGTTAATAATTGAGTTGTACTCAAAATAAATTAAACAATAATTGATTTCACAAGATTAAGAGACGATTACGCAGACACAAGAGTTATCAATAAATATTATCTGTGTGGTCAGTTTTTGTAATTAGTGCGATCAGTAAATGAAAGATGATACAAGGAGGCTTAATGGATCTGAGCAAGAAAGGCTTTCAACAACCTGAAAAAATCTATTTTGATTCGGAGAGCCTTACAAATACATATGGTAAACTCTACGCGGAAGCGTTTGAGACGGGTTTTGGTACAACCCTTGGTAATGCATTGAGGAGGATTTTGCTGTCTTCAATCGAAGGTGCTGCTGTTACCTCTATCCGGATTCCGGGTGTTCTCCATGAATTTTCAACTATGCCGGGAATAAAGGAAGATATTACTAATATTGTGCTTAATGTCAAGCAGCTGAGATTTAAACTGTATTCTGACAAGCAGACGTTATTACTGAAGATGAAAGGACCTGGAAATGTAATGGGGAAGGACATCACAGGTGATAATTTTGAGATATTAACGCCTGATCAACACATTGCTACTCTTGGCAAGAAAGTCAACTTAACCATGGAACTGACAGTAGAAAAAGGGAAGGGATACGTTACTGCAGATACGAATAAAGATGAAGACCAGCCCGTTGATACGATGACCATAGACGCAATTTTTACTCCAATAAAGAAAATAAACTACTGGGTTGAAGGAGCAAGAGTTGGACGGTCCACTGATTACGATAAACTAATAATGGAAATCTGGACTGATGGTAGCATTACGCCGCAAAAAGCAGTAACAGATGCTTCTCAAATCCTTACGCAGCATCTCTCGTTTTTTTCTCTTGACGGGGAAAGTGCTAAAGAGGAGGTTGAGGAGACAGTTGGTGCGGGTACTGATGCGGGCGAAATAAAATCGAGACTTGATCCTGACATATTTGACGATGATGCGGGTGAATTAAATGAACACCTGATCAAGAGTGTAGAGGAGCTCGAACTTTCAGTGCGCTCCTATAACTGCCTTAAGAATGCTAATATCCGAACACTTGCTGATCTTGTGCAGAGGACTGAACAGGAAATGCTCAGAACAAAGAACTTTGGCAGAAAATCATTAAATGAAATTAAAGAGATAATTGTCTCAATGGGACTGCATTTTAATATGAGAGTGGATGTTGAAGGTCTTCAGCAATTAGCGGATAGTAAGAGGCCTGGTAATGCGTCATAGATTATCCGGAAGAGGCTTCGGCAGGAGGGCGAATCACAGGAAGGCCCTGCTCAGGAATCTTGTAGTATCTTTATTTGAGCACCTCAAAATAGAAACTACAGTTGCTAAAGCAAAAGAGGCCAGGAAATTAGCAGAGCGCGTAATTACTCTTGCCAGGAAAGGTGATCTGCATTCCAGAAGATTAGCGCTTTCCAGAATTCCGAATAAGAATGTTATTAGAAAGCTTTTCACTGAACTGGCTCCGAAGATTGAAAGAACAAGCGGGTACCTGCGCGTTATAAAAACACATTACCGTGTAGGTGATTGTGCTGATATGGCAATTCTTGAGTTTGTTGACATTGATTTACTAAAAGAAGAAAAAACGGAAGATAAGAAGGAAGAGAAAAAAGGAAGCAAGAAAAAAGTACAAGACAATGCTGAAAAGAAGGAAGTAAAGAAAGCCAGCTGATTATATTCTTGACCTTATGTCGCAACTCATTGTTTCCTTGATGAATTAAATAGTGCTATTCCATCCCTTAGTTACCCAGGCAGTTAAAATCACAAATCCGAAGTACCAGACAACAAGTAAATCTCAATATGAATAGAACTTTAATATCGATGTCAGTAGCCTTTTTTATTCTGTTGGGCTGCAGCACAAGGGATGAGGTTAAGCCGACCGAAGACTCTCTACTGACAAAAGAGGCGGTGGAGAGCATCAAGGTTATTAAAACCGCTTATCAGGAAAAAAACAGGGATGTCCTGATTAATAGACTGGACGAGGCTATGGCATCAGAAGTAACTGCAGGTCTCTTTTTTGAAAAAGTTGAGATATCCATTACTCCCTGGATAGTAAAGATCAAGGATTCAAGAGTAATCATTAATATAGACTGGCAAGGGATATGGAGTATTGACGGCAAAGAGACCAAAAGCAGGGGTATAGCCGATTTCGTATTTGAAGGAAGTCCGTTGAAATTAATACGTGTAGATGGTGATGATCCGTTTCGGGTGCTATTATCACTTCATAAGAAGGGTGAAGAAGAAAAAAAAGATGAGCAGTCAAGTTCAGCTAATAATACTTATGCGGATAAATCGGAGCCTGCTCCACTGGATGATATTAGTAATGTTCTGGTTGCTCCGGAAGCAGTTCATGATGAAAAACCTGATAAGTTGACGACAGAAATGCATGATACCGTAAAGAAGCAGTATGTTGTTCAGGTTGGTGCCTGGAGGAATCCTCATTTTGCTCAGGAGACGCTGGGGCATTTAAGAGAGTATTATCCTGAGGCTGTGATTATCGAAGAAGATAATTTTAATAAAATCAGAATTCCGGGAATCACTGACAAGAATCAGGTAAACGTCGTCATCAGGAATATAGAAGAAAAATTTAATCTTCAGTCTCTTCTGATTCATAATAAGCAATAAAAAGATATCTTCTGCAGTATTTTGCATTCATCAAGACGTTTAATATAAATTTGTTAGGTCTGCAAAATTGTCATATCCGCATGGTTTTTGCCATTTTAACATGCATTATTAGGGGTAATATCAGTATTAATCGTTAAATTTCCTGTAGTTACAATATGTGTTTCCTGGCATGTGAATTGCTGTTACTAAACATTATGATTCAGAAACATATTGATGAACACCAGACCGATTTCACTCCGGGTTTGAGGGGGATCAGTGCTGTTCCTGAAAAAAGGGACTGTCGAAGAAATATAGTCAGTCTTAAGGCGATCTTTGTATTTGAAGGTGCCAGTTATGTTGGACTTATAGAAAATATTTCTGAATGCGGTTTATATATGATCAGTCTTCCTTCCAAATCTACAGTTAGTTTTAATAAAGGAGCAATGCATGATCTTAAACTGCGTAATCAGTCTGGTGAATTAATGAAAGTACAATGTATGGTGCAATGGTCTTATAAAACCCCGCCCTATGGTTTAACGGTAAGCGTAGGCATGGAGATCCTGGACTGGTCCCCACAATTTGTTCAATTCCTTTCGACACTTTAAGTTTCTTTCTTTTTTCTCTCACGCCAGATTCTTTTTTTAAACATCAGCATGTGGTAACTCTTTGCGATTAATATCTAATCTCAGCAGGTATAAATTAATTATTGACGTAGACATAAAACTATGATAATTAACATTATGGAGGGTGTGGTATTTTTTGATATGCAGAGGAGGGACTATTAATGGATTATGAATCAGAGAGGAGGAGTGCAATAGACTACGCCCGTTACTTTGGGCGAACGGCCATAAAGATGGGCTTTGTAGACAGGGTGCAGATGCAAGAAGCCTTAGATGAGCAGAGAATTTACAATATTTTTTTGAGATCAGGACGGGGCAAACTTATCGGAGAGATTCTTTACGAAAACGGATGGATGACTTTTAAACAGATAGATAAAGTTCTAAATGCTATCTCTACGGACCAGTAAAGACTTTTTTTATCATTGACTCTAATTAATGATAGACAAACAGGGAATTTAATGATATAAGACCTTTGAGAGGATGTTGACAAACTGGTGTTAAGAGCAATTTCCTACCAAAACCAGCCATATAAGCATCAGTCACGTCCCCCAACGCGTCAACATCCTCTCTTTTATTTCACTCCGTTATAACCCGTTATAGAAGTCTGTAAATTCTTGAGAGGGTGTTTTTATTTCCATGCCGACACTTTGAGTCAGTCCGTGAGGAGGAGTTTTGTATCCCCATGATACGTTGCAATGAAGATCAATTGTTGCTCCTGAATGACCGATAAAGCTGACGTTAGCTGTTTTGCCTGCACTGAATTCACTTACCTGTTTTGCAGGTGCTATAACAAGATAAATGCCGCCTTCAGATATGTTCTCGATTAATCCGGCAGATTTTTTGCCGTCCAGAACCACTTCGGTCTTTATGCTGACGATCTTTCTCTTTAAAAGTCTTCTTTCCATAGTATTATCGCAATTTTTAATTATAACATTCTGGTGACGTTGCGTGTTCCTCAGAGATATTGAAATATATATTCGTCACGGTCATATTTACTGCCTTTAATTCACAAATAATAAAATCGGTTCAAACATTAAGGGAATTACTCTTCCCCTAT
>CAZVHL010000018.1:15298-17418 GCA_964626925.1 uncultured Nitrospiraceae bacterium | reverse complement strand
TTGTCAAGCAAGTTATCAAAGCAATAGAATCGAAAGCATAAAACAGCAGATAACAAAGCATTGGTCTCGAATGCCTGCCAGCAGTGCTGATTTGATTTGTTATAGTTTGTGATTTACTAATCGTCTTTTATGCATTCTTTTGTCGTATGTGGCAGGCATCAAAGAATTTGACGTTATGCTTTAATGAAAATAGTATAGGACTATTATGGATAGCACGACATCAATAATGTGGGCAATATTTTTTGGCTCAATCGGTATGGGTTACTTAATATACGGAAAAAAACAACGGCGAGGCATTGCTCTGCTATCTGGAGTAGTATTATGTGCTTTCCCATATTTTATCTCCAACATATTTCTTATGATTCTTATTGGCATTGCTTTTATGGCTCTCCCGTATTTTATAAGATATTGAGCCTGTGGAACACAATATTAAAACCTAATATAATATTAGGCATCATTATCTGAAAATCAATACGCAGAAAGGATGGAAGACCATGGAGCAAAACCGGGCCACAAAAATCATGGAGCAGGGTAAAACTTGATCGGAAGCCGTATTGCTGGCCGTGTGCCAGGAATTCGAGATTGAGAACGAGATGATTCCCCGGATCGCCAGATGCTTTGCCGGCGGGATCGGCAACACGGGGGCCGTTTGCGGTGCCGTCTCCGGTGCCGTGATGGCTATCGGCCTCAAGACGGAGCAAGGTGACACCATGGAGGAAATGCTCCGCACTTTGGCGGTGGCACAGGAGTTTCGTCGCCGCTTCGAGGCCGAGATGAAGACCATCAACTGCCGCGAATTGACTGGGATAGATCTGACCACGCCTGAGGGGATCGAGCAGTTAATGCGTTCTGATATACCTCAGACGGTCTGCTTTCCGGCGGTCGGCGTAGCTTACCGGCTGATCGTGGATCTGCTGAAGGAAACCTCGTAGTCAGGGCCTGACCCCAGAGATGATGTGTCGATCAACATGATAAAATCCCATGTCCACACCGGGAGTGGACACGGGCGCATTTTAAAATCTGCACCTCTTATCGATAATATGATGACGTATTGATTTTTGGTGAAGCTTTGGCTGATTTTCATTCCTGGGATTAATAATTATCCTGTTATGTTATTTTATTAAAGATATCAATTTCCAAAACTTCAAAAAGGATCAAATCGAATGAAACAGATAAAAATATGCCCTGACTGTGAAACTGAATATTTCCCTCATATCGAGAAATGCGCAGACTGCGGGACTGATCTTCTTACACCTGAACACAACTTGAAACTCCAGAATGAAAGACAGCAGTGCAAGGATAAAGCACTTGAGAACCCTGTTATAGCTAGAAAGGGAGACCTGAAATGGATGGACGAGCTCTCTAATGTTCTTATTGATTCTGCCATCCCCTGTATGGTTACTTCTGATGCAGGATGCAACAAAAGCTGCTGCGGAGGCAGTTATCACCTTTTAGTGTCAGCAGAGAATGGTGAAATGGCAAAGGAACGTATCGAAGAGTATTATGCGGAAATAGATCCTGACTTGAAGGCTTCAAATGAAATGATAAGCCAGGGAAAGTGTCCTGCATGCGGACACTATGTCGGCCCTGATGCAGCAGAATGCTCTGATTGCGGACTCACCCTGATAATCATCGATAAATCATAACTGGATTTTTCTTTTTTCTATCTAATACCTGTGGACGCAGGTTTATTGATTACTCCCCCGCTTCCAGTGATTCCGCTAATTTTTTATTCAGCTGCAAGACCTTATCAGCATCATTCCCGTTCAGCTCCCAGGAGTAACTGCCGGATGCATTGCGTTTTAATTTTATCCTCACCGGCTTTTGTGGTTTGATCTCCCTGATTGCTGGAAGCTCTTTAAAATCGATATGCTCAGCTTTTCTTTCAGGATCTGTGCAAGCCAACAGCAAAAATATTGATACAAATAGAATGAACCCGTTCTTAGCCATAATGCCCCCTAAACAATTTTTTATTAGTTACTCGTTAATTGCTAATAGTTTTTATAGTTTTCCTGATATTTCTGAACCAGGACAACTCTATCATCACTAATAACTTTTATACTTGTTGGTAATAGGGAAGCGCCTGTCCCTGCCAAAAGCTCTGGCCGTAATCTTAATCC